>JAKEFN010000072.1 GCA_022616085.1 bacterium | reverse complement strand
AGGAAAGCGAAGAATATTGTTGATATTTTGAGCCTTTCCGAGCCGTCGTTTGCAGCCCGCAACATTAATTCGCAGTAGTCAAGAGTTTTTGAACATGCTCTGAAATCATTTCGCTCTCTCTGTGTATTCGCCTGTCTCCGTATTTACGCGCACGAGGTCACCCTCTTCAATGAAGAGAGGGACGGAGATGACAGCTCCGGTTTCGAGAGTAACCATTTTTGTACCGCCTTGCGCGGTATTTCCCTTTACTCCCGGGGGGGCTTCTTTGACGGCGAGGTCTACTTTTGCAGGAAGACGAACGCCGATAACCTCTTCGCCAAACTCGAGGGCCTCCGCGTCGTTTTTTTCTTTAAGAAATCTTCCCGGATCCCCGACAATGCTTTCAGGGATGGGGAACCTTTTTTTGGGATCGTTTTTTTCCGAAAAGAAATACTCCCCGCGGTTTTTATAGATAAACGTGATCGGGCGAGCGATAATCTCGGCCTCAAGAACCGTATCCGATTGATGGAAAGATTTTTCCATAACCTTTCCGCTTATAAGATTTTTTAACCGTGTTTGATTGACGGGTTTTTGCCTGTTTTTTTTCGCCGTATGCGATGAGAGCACCTCAAACGGGGCTCCGTCAAGCACGATAAGTTTTTTGGGGGTTATTTCGTTGTAGTTCAGCATACCTATAGCGCGTTACACCTCTTCTTTCATCTTTTCTTTGATTTTCAGAAGAATATCTTTTGATATTTTTTGGTTCTCCTTTAAGAAAGCTCGCGAGGAATCATAGCCGCGCCCGAGTTTCGTTTCGCCGAAAGCGTATGATGTGCCTGATTTTGAGATGACATTATATTTTTCGCCAAGCATGAGTATCTCTCCTTCCTTTGAGAACCCTTCGGCGTATATATGATCAAATTCGGCTTTTTTGAACGGCGCCGCCACTTTATTTTTTACCACTTTTGCGCGTATGCGCGAACCGATGACCTCCTCTCCTTTTTTAATCTGCGCGATCCGGCGGATATCAATGCGGACGGATGAATAAAATTTGAGCGCTTTGCCTCCGGGGGTTGTTTCGGGATTGCCGAACATGACGCCGACCTGCATGCGTATTTGGTTGATGAAAATAACGATAGTCTGCGAGCGCGCAACGAGTGCCGTGAGTTTTCGCATCGCCTGCGACATAAGTCGCGCTTGCTTGCCCACGTGGTGAGCTCCCATGTCGCCTTCGATTTCATCTTTGGGCGTAAGCGCCGCGACCGAATCAATGACGACAACGGCGATTTTTGCTGATCGTACGAGCGACTCGACGATTTCAAGCGCCTGTTCTCCGTTATCGGGTTGCGAGAGAAGAAGATCTTTGGTCTGCACGCCGATTTTTTTTGCGAATTCCGGATCAAGCGCGTGTTCCGCATCAACAAATGCGCAGATACCCCCTTTTTTTTGCGCTTCCGCAATGACGTGGAGCGAGAGCGTTGTTTTGCCGGAAGATTCGGGCCCGAATATTTCGACGATTCTGCCGCGCGGAAGCCCCCCGACGCCAAGCGCGATATCAAGCCCGATAGAACCGGTCGGCACCGCATCAATATCCACTGCGGGACGATCTCCGAGCTTCATGATCGCTTCCTCGCCAAAACGCGTTCGTATCTCTCTTATTGTTTCTTCGATATCAGCCCCACTTTCTTTTTTTGTATTTTTTGTCGGCATATTTTGTTAGAGCTTGTGAAAAAACTATTGACGTAGCGAGAATTCATGGTGCGAGGCGAAAATGCGGCGAGGAAAGCGAAGAATATTGTTGATATTTTGAGTCT
>JAKEFN010000071.1 GCA_022616085.1 bacterium | reverse complement strand
AAGACTCAAAATATCAACAATATTCTTCGCTTTCCTCGCCGCATTTTCGCCTCGCACCATGAATTCTCGCTACGTCAATAGTTTTTTCACAAGCTCTAATATGAGAGGATTCGCGGGTGTTTTTTTTGCATGTGTTTTGATGAGTTTTTTTATACTTTCTCCTTTGGGAGGGGTGTTTTTTGCGTATGCGCACGGTTCCGATGATACCGGCATAAGCCAGACCCTAGCGGACGCAGATGATAAGGGAGCTATTGAAGACAGAATTAAAGATCGCTCGGTCTCATTTGCGATTATTTCAGGTATTATTATTTTTATCCTTTCCATTCTTGCATTTGTAACTCGCTGCGATACCGGGGTATGTTCCGTGGAAACGTTCAAAAAAATCTTGTTCGGGCTTTTTATAATATTCACTATTGCGCCGACGCTTTATTTTGCCGGAGGAACTATCTATTTAAACATCATATCCGACAGCAAAGGGCCTGTGCACTGGCATCTTGATTTTCGAATCTTTAAGTGCGGCGAGGAAATACGTCTCGCGGGACCTTCCGAATTTCTCTCGAACAAGGTCGGCACCGCAACATTTCACCACCACGATGACATGCGGATCCATGTCGAGGGCGTTGTCGTGGATATATACGATTACGAACTCCGCGATTTCTTTTCGGTCATAGGAGGCGCGCTTGATGAAGATTCTTTTACTATTCCGGCGGAGACAGGGGCTATTCAAATTTCAAACGGCGAAACATGCCCGAGCGGGGGGAGAGGAGAATGGCAGGCGTTTCTTTATTCTTTGGATGAAAACGGAAGAGCCTTGCAAAGGAAACTATCGCCTTTCTCTACCTATATTATGAGTCCGGAAGCGAATATCCCCCCGGGCGACTGCGTTATTTTTGAATTCGGCCCCTTAATTAATAGAACGGAACATATATGTCCTTTCTACGAGAAAAGTTTATAGGTATCATGTAACGAACAATGGATCCGCTCACATCACTTCCAACCGTCATGACGATTATTGCGACTGCGGCAATCGACGCGATTAATCCGTGCGCGATAGGCGTCATGATTCTTATGATTTCCGCGGTGCTTGGATCAGGTAAGTCCGTAAAGCGCCTTGTTATTCTTGGGAGCATTTATATTTTTGCTGTATTTTTGACATATCTCGTGGCGGGACTCGGTCTCCTTTACTTCCTTTCAAGCATTCCCCTCTATATTGTCGAATATCTCTCGATTGCGGTGGCGATGCTTATTATTGCGGGCGCGCTCGTGGAAATTAAAGATTATTTCTGGTATGCGCAGGGTTTTTCGCTTGCAATTCCCGCACCATTCGCCAAGAAGATCCATGACCTTTCCGAAAGAACAACGACTGCGGGCGTTGCGTTTCTCGGATTTTTTGTTTCCGCCGTGGAGCTTCCGTGCACCGGCGCTCCGTATCTCGCCATTATCACGGTGCTTGGAGACAATTTCACCATGGGCGCGTTTTTTCTTCTCGTAATCTACAATCTGATTTTTGTCGCGCCCCTTATTGTTATTCTCATCCTCGTCGCGTTCGGCGTTGAACTGGGGAGCATCCAAAACTGGAAACAGACGAATCGGGCGAATATGCGCCTTCTTATCGGACTTCTTCTCATATTCCTTGCATGGCTTCTTATCTTTATCGCAAATGGGATTATCAATTTCGGTTAATCGGTTAAAATTATCATCTATAAAATTTGCACTATGGAAAAACATATTGTGAAAAGAAGGGGCGGGGAAGAGCATTATGACGAGCGCAAAGTCTACGGCTCATGCTATGCGGCTTGTCTTAACAGCAAAACATGCAAAAGAAGGGAGGCGGAAGAAGTGTGCGCCGGGATTGCCGATGATGTAACCGCGTGGGTTGACGAAAAAGAGCATGTCGCCTCGGATGAAATCTTCGGCCGCGTCGCGAACGCCCTCGAAACGCGCGACAAAAATGCGGGGCTTATGTATCGAACGCACAGGGATCTTTCGTAGAGCATGTTCAAAAACTCTTGACTACTGCGAATTCATGTTGCGGGCTGCAAACGGCGGCTCGGAAAGACTCAAAATATCAACAATATTCTTCGCTTT
>JAKEFN010000070.1 GCA_022616085.1 bacterium | reverse complement strand
AACCATTTCGGCGAATCCGGAACGCCATTCATTGGATGCCTCTATCCGGGTCTTATTATTACGCCCGAAAATGAGGTCTTCCATCTGGAATATAACGCGCGTTTCGGCGATCCGGAAACAGAGCTTCTCATGCGGCTTCTCAAGAGCGATCTTCTCGAAATCATGCTCGCATGCGCCACAGAGCGCCTCACAGGGGTTCAAATTGAGTGGGAACCCTTTCACACCGCATGCGTTGTGCTTGCGTCAGGGGGATATCCTGGAGAATACAAGACCGGAATCCCAATCAAGGGAATTCGGGACGTGCTCCGTATTCCGGGAATTGAAATATTCCACGCGGGAACGACGCGCAAAGGCGGCGAGATCCTGACCGCAGGCGGACGCGTGCTCGCGGTTACTGCCATAGGACCTACGCGTGAAATCGCGTTTGAAAGAGCTTACGAAGCGGCAAAAATTATTTCGTTTGAAGGAAAGTACTATCGAGCCGATTTGGTGCACACCATATAATCGCCATTCGCACGCCGCGGCATACCCGCGGTTTTTTTGTTTGACCTCCTCCAAGGGACGTATATACTCTCTACAGACAAAAACGAAGGACCATTAGGATGATAAAGCTCTCAAGCGGCCACGTTTTAGAATATGTTGCAGGAAGCGCCTCGCTTGGTTTCGACGGTCGCGGCTGGTGGTGGCAAAAACCGCTTATTCGGGCGGGGTTGCTTGATATCACCAAAATGACCGTAATTACCAAATCACTCACAGAACCAGGAAGAAAAGGTAATTACCGATGGTACAACCCGTTCAGGGCCTTTCGATTTATTCCGGACGGAACAGTGAACGCCATCGCGCTTTCAAACCCCGGTCTTTCGTGGTGGTGCGAAAAAATCGGGCCAACCATATCGCGAAAAAAACACCCGGTTATCGTTTCAATCCATGATGAGAATCCCGAAAAACTGGGACTCATGGCAAGTCGCCTGAACAAATTTGACATCGCCGGTGTTGAAATTGACGCATATTGCCCCAATACACACGAAACAATCGTGCTCGGACACGAGTATGTGCAAAACTGCATAGATTCGTGCGTTGCGGTTCTCCGAAACACGCGCCATCCGGTGCTTGTAAAAATCTATGCGGACGAAAATGCGCACAAGATTATATCGTCGCTTCCGTCACAGATTGAAGCGGTAACATTCAATACGGTGCGTTGGGACGATCTTTTCCCTGACAAAAAAAGCCCGCTTGAGCGCTTCGGCGGAGGAGGAGTATCGGGGAAAGCGGCGCAGAAGCGGACATGGAAGATATTGCAACACTCCGCGAATTGCAGAGAGTGCGGACGCATGCCGGTTATTGCTCCGTATATATGGGGCAAAGAAGATATCGCCCGCGCGCGCGACCTCGGTATCGGCGCATACTCCATGTGCGGACTTTTTTTCAAACCCCCCTTCTTTCTGCCGTCGATGCGGATATGGCAGGATAAAAAGTTCAAACAAAAACTTCATAAAAAAGGGCTTCTGTAACGACAGAGGCCCTCTTTAATTTTTTGCCACGGCGTGGTATCGTGATTGCACCCCGATAACCCCTCGTAGTTCAACGGATAGAACGCAAGATTGCGGATCTTGTAATCCAAGTTCGATTCTTGGCGAGGGGATATGTAAGTGGGGGGGGTGAGAATTCCTGGTGGGGGCGCCGGAATCTGACTTTCCGATTTTTCCATTTTCATGAAGTGGGCTATTATATAAAGGTATGAAGTTCTCATCCATCCAAAGCACGGTTTTTTTTGGACTCCTTGTCGCCATAACGGTTGTTTTTTTCTGGCTTATCCGCGATTTTCTTCTGCCAGTTTTCTGGGCCGTCGTTTTTGCCATTATTTTTCGTCCGGTGCATGAATGGTGGATCCGCGAGACGAGAGGGAAAGGTTCGCTTGCGGCAACAGCGACGCTCACTACAATAGTTGTTATTGTCATCGCGCCAGTCGCTTTTGTGGGAAGCCTCCTTGCAAAAGAATCTTTGGGTCTTTACGACCATATCACAACGACAACAGCAAACGAAGGCGGGGCGGACGGTATCATGCAAAATATCTCATTTTTGACCGATCGTCTTGAGCGATTCGGCATTGACGACAACAAGCTCAAGCAAAAACTCGGTGCTTTCGCACAAACCGCAAGCGCGTGGCTTGCTTCAAAAGCGCTCACGGTCAGCCAAAATGTTTTCGGTTTTCTCCTGCAATTTTTTGTTATGCTCTATCTCCTTTTCTTCATGCTTCGAGACGGCGAGTCTATGGAAAAGAAAATTATCAAGATTCTTCCTCTCGGAGATGCTCGCGAAAAGCGCCTGCTCTCAAAATTCACCTCCACAACGCGCGCAACAGTCAAAGGAGTATTTGCGGTCGCGGTTCTTCAGGGCGGGATCGGGGGAATACTCTTCTTCCTTGCGGGAATAAACGCTCCGGTTCTCTGGGGAGTGGTTATGGGAGTTTTTTCAGTTGTTCCGGCGGTAGGTCCGGCGCTTGTGTGGCTTCCGGCGGGAATTTTTCTCGTCGCAACCGGCGCGCTCTGGCAAGGAATTCTCGTGCTTGCAGGCGGCGCGCTCATCATCAGTGTTATAGACAACATCATGCGTCCCTATCTTGTGGGTAAAGACATAGAAATGCCCGACGAGCTCGTGCTCCTCTCTACTTTGGGCGGCCTTTCTCTTTTCGGCATGACCGGGTTCGTCGCCGGTCCCGTGATTGCCGGCTTTTTCCTCTCGGTCTGGGCGATGTTTGAAGAGGAATATAAAGAAGACCTTGAGATAAGAGGTTAATATTGACTATATAATTTCCATATGTTATAGGATAACCCGAATGTATCATCCGTTTGGGTGATACGTTTTAGATTTAAGAATGTCCTTTTTAAAACTCTCGCACGTTATAGGAGGTATAAGACTATGTGCGGAATTGTCGGGGGGGTAACCCGTAAAAAAAATGTCGTTTCTTTTTTAAGAAACGGCCTCAAAATTCTTGAATACCGCGGATACGACTCTGCGGGCATAGCTATTGTAGAAAAAGGGAAAATTGAGCGCATGCGGCGGCTCGGTAAAGTTTCCGTTCTTGACGAAGCGATAAACGATCACCCGCTTAACGGTACTCTCGGTATCGCACACACGCGCTGGGCAACGACAGGTATGCCCTCGGAATATAACGCCCACCCCCACATATCTGATGACGAAAATGGCGGGGTGGCGCTTGTCCACAACGGTATCATAGAAAACTATGAAAAACTCCGTGAGTGGCTTGGGGGGAAGGGGTACAAATTTACGTCCGAAACAGACACGGAAGTTATCGCGCATCTCGTGCATTACTACATGCGCGAGAAAGAAAATACGACACTTACGGATGCCGTTGCGCGGGCGGTGAAAGGTCTTGAAGGAGACTACGCGCTATGCGTCATCCGAAGCGACGATGACAAAACAATGGTCGCCGCGCGAAACGGAAGCCCGCTCGTGATCGGCAAAGGTGACGACGGCTATTACGTCGCGTCTGATGAACTTGCTCTCAAAGAAGTCGTCAGAGAAAGCGTTTGCCGCCTGGAAAACGGGGACATTGCAACGCTTACCGCAACGACTCACCACATCGCTGACTCAAACGGAAAAACGGTGGAACGTCCTTTCGTGAAGCTGTCATGCGGGAACTTTGACATCTCAAAAGGAGACAACCCGCACCACACGCTCAAAGAAATAAAACAGCAAAAACAGGCTGTAAGCGATACTCTTCTTGGCCGTATATCGGGCAGACACGTCATTCCCGAAAGTTTCGGCCCGGGGACCCTGGAAATACTCCGTGAGACAAAAGCTCTCCATATTGTTGCCTGCGGCACGAGCTACCACGCTGGCCTTGTGGCGAAGCAGTGGAACGAGAGCAAGCAGTTCGGGAATATTCCCGTTTCTGTCGAAGTCGCGAGTGAATTTATAAGCAGGGACGTGGCGGTTTTCCCGAACACCGTCTTTGTTTTTATTTCGCAGTCCGGTGAAACCAAGGACACCTTGGCTGCGATAGAAAAAGTAAAGAAAGAAAATCTCGGGCAGACGCTTGTTATATGTAACGTGGGACACAGCTCGTTAATGCAGGAGTCAGGGCTCAAGTTCCTCACCAGAGCGGGTCCCGAAATCGGGGTTGCCTCAACAAAAGCATTTACCACCCAACTTACCGCACTCGCTCTTCTCACGCTTATACTTGCCCGGCGGAATCCCGCCTGGTCTCAAGAAAAAGAAGCGCGTTATGTGCAGAACCTCCGCGAACTCCCGGCCCATATAGAAAAAACGCTCACAATTGCGCCGGATATGGAAAAGCTCGCGGGTGACTTCGTAAAGAAGCCGCATGCGATTTTTCTCGGGCGCGGGGCGCTTGAGGCTGTTGCAAGGGAGGGCGCGCTCAAACTCACGGAAATAACATACATCCATGCGCAGGCATATCCTGCCGGAGAACTCAAGCATGGACCGCTTGCGCTGATTGACGACGAGATGCCCGTTATCGTTATCGCTCCCAAAAACGGGATTATAGAACGTCTGAAATCAAACATTGACGAAGTCCGCGCGAGAGGCGGAAAACTCCATGTCTTCGCCGATTCCGGACTGAAACACACGTTCGATGAAAAAAAAGACAAGGTCATCTTCGTCCCCGGCACGGAGGATGCGGACGAATTTGCGTCCCCAATTATACATACTATCCCCTTACAAATGCTGGCATATTATGTCGGCGTCATAAAAGGGCTGGATGTGGATCAACCGCGAAACCTCGCAAAGAGCGTTTCGACAAAGTAAAAAACGGTCAAAATACTGCCCCTCGCATTGAGGGGTTTTTTATTTGCATATTTCGACATATGGTGGTATGCTTGGAGAACATTATTTCAAAAAACATTTGACAATTGACCTTTCACCTTTGACTTTCAACGTCAAATGTCAACAGCCAAAGGTCCGCTGTCTTATAAAACCATGTCACAAGACCACCTCATAAAACTCAACTGCTCGAAGTGCAAACGCACGAACTATTTCTCACGTCGGAACAAGAAACGCGTGGAGCGAAAAATTGAGCTCAAAAAACACTGCAAATGGTGCAGGGCGCACCTTCCCCACAAAGAAGCCAAAAAATAGGGGTTTTAGCGGTCTGATCATTGGCTAATACCCCCTTATACGAAACATAAGAGTGTTGAGGAACCGCTGGCTTTCTATTTGAAAGGCTTCCGGGCTCTTGAGAAGCTCCTCATAATTCAGGCGATCATCCGGAAGAAGAATTCCCGCGGCAATAAATTCTTCTTGCACAAGATCAAGATATCCCTGCGCGGGAAGGGTGGCTCCTCCCGGGTTTGTTGTCTGTGAACTCTCGAGATCTGCCATTACTTTTTCTATTCTTTGTATAAAAGCCTCTTCGGATGCGGGTGTTTTTATGTTCGTATATACTTCATCGGGCAAAACCACAAGGAGAGCCGCTTCTTTGTCTGTAATTTTACCGGTATAGGCCCCGAGAGGGGAAACGCGAGAAGCGACAACATAATCAACGACTTCTCCGTCGGGTGTTCTATCCGTGGTTGTGCCGCTTCCTTTCCACTCTCTTGCATCAAAAATAGGTGTTGGTGTTGTCTCTACCCTGATTCCAATCGGGCCAAATGGATCTCCATAAAGTCCGTCCTCCGGGACCGAAACGGGCTCTTCCCCTCGGCCAAAAACTGAAACAAGCACAAAAATAATAAGAAATACCGAGACGATCCCTATTAAAAGTTTTTTATACTCTGTAAGTATTCGATATACATCCGAATCCTTTACTTTTTCTATAAATGTTGTCAAAAAAGAAAGCATAAAAATAAAAAATATATAACTTACTCTATAATAACAACAATGAAAAAATTTCTCCATCTTCTATCCACAGAAGTCAATTGACCATAGCCACAACGCGCGATAGACTATTATGCATCACTGGAAGATGGCTCGGGTGCGTGACCTACATAACATGTCTCTCTGATTGTCCTCCGATAGTAAAAAAATAGGCTTATTCCCCATAATACAAAAGACCCCGACGACTTATTGCCGCAAAAGGTTCGGGCGAAAAAACGTTTAAATTTAGGGCTTCACGAAAAGAAGCTTCTTTTCTTTTTGCTTATCGCACTCGCTCCTCTTGCCCACGCGCAGACTGGTTTCCTTTCTCTTTTTGACAATATTCTTTTCAGCAAACCGGAAAAAGCATTTATTTCAAGCGATGTGCCGCAAAATCAAAACGCATCAAAAGGCGGCGGCGGTATAACCATTGTAGATGGAAGTGCGCTTATGTCGGATACTGGTCCTTTGGGCGCAATACCGGATCCCGAAAATATTGAAAGCAGACCGGGGAGCGACCAGATAAGCATATATGTAGTCCGGTCCGGAGATTCGCTGTCGCAAATAGCAGAGATGTTTGGGGTTTCTGTAAACACCATCATCTGGACAAACGATCTTAAGCGCGGGAGTCTCGTATACGCCGGGCAAAGGCTTGTTATCCTCCCCATTTCAGGGCTTCGTCATATTGTAAAAAATAACGACACGGTAAGCTCTATTGCAAAAAAATACAAAGCGGATGTCGGTGAAATTATGGAATTTAACGGTTTGTCGGAAAACAGCGTTCTTGCAGTGGGCGAGACGCTCATTATCCCCGATGGAGAAATGGATATCACCGGACACTCTCCCGCAAAGCCGGGTGCCTCGCCGCGGGTGCAAGGGGGGAACGCCCCCTCATACGCCGGATTCTACACACACCCTGTTCCGGGAGGAAGAAAGACGCAAGGGCTTCATGGCTACAACGCCATCGACATTGGAGCGCCGCCTGGGGCTAGCGTTCTTGCCGCCGCGGAAGGCGTGGTGCTTATCAGCCGCGGATACGGGTGGAATGGAGGATACGGGAACTATATTGTAATAAAACACGCAAACAACACCCAGACGCTCTACGCGCATTTAAGCACTATAAACGTCGGCGAAGGAGACCGTGTGGGTGCGGGACAGGCAATAGGAGCCGTTGGTTCGTCTGGAAGAGTTACTGGGCCGCATCTCCACTTTGAAATAAGAGGAGCAAAAAATCCTTTTTAGAGCTTGTGAAAAAACTATTGACGTAGCGAGAATTCATGGTGCGAGACGAAAATGCGGCGAGGAAAGCGAAGAATATTGTTGATATTTTGAGCTTTCCGAGCCGCCGTTTGCAGCCCGCAACATGAATTCGCAGTAGTCAAGAGTTTT
>JAKEFN010000007.1 GCA_022616085.1 bacterium | reverse complement strand
ATGAAAAAAGGTCTGCTTATTGTAGCAATTATCGGTATTATCACCGCTGGCTGTGCTGGCGGACAATTCAATAGAAAAGACGTTGGCACGGTCGTGGGCGGGGCCCTTGGAGGGTTCGTCGGATCTCAAATCGGAAGCGGCGCCGGACAGCTCGCCGCTACTGCGGCCGGAGCGATCGCGGGGGCGCTCATTGGCAGTTCCATAGGCGAGAGTATGGATGAACTTGATCGAAGGAAGGCGGCGGAACATGCCGCTATGACACTCTGGTCAACGCCGCATAACCAGCCAAACATACAGTATGGAAGCTCCCAGACATGGCAAAATCCGAATACCGGGCAACATTATCGGTCTGACGTTACTGTCGGACCAAGTTACAAAACAGCGGCTACAGAATGCCGCGAATATAAACAAATAATAATCCTTGACCGGAAAGAAACACCCGCTATAGCAGGTACTGCCTGCAAAAACCCCCATACCGGCGAGTGGGAAATCCTAAAATAAAATGATTGGTCTTGATGCGGCTCATGCATAGCCGCTTTTTTACGCCCACTTGACGTTTACCGGCCATCTGGTAAACTATAGATGTTATCTTACTGACGCGTCTGTTCCGGAAGGGCAGGCGTTTTACATAAAAATCTCATAAAATATCATGCTAGATTTAAAAATAATAAACTCAACGCTCCGCCAGCTTGAAGAAGAGCGGGGCATCCCGAAAGAACGGATCGTAGATGCCATTGAACAGGCGCTTGCCGCCGCATATAAAAAAGAATACGGCAAAAAAGGGCAAATAGTCCGCGCCAAATTTGATTTGGAAACGGGAAAAACAGAATTCTCGCAAGTGAAAATCGTCGTTGACGAATCAATCGTTCGTATGGATGAAGAAACCGACGAAGAATCTGCGGATGAAAACAGTCCAGAGAACCAAAAAACGGAAAAAAAAGAAGTTTCGGGCGAAAATATCATGAAGACGGAATCAGAGCAAGGAGAGGAAGAAGACCCGCGCGTGCGTTTTAATCCCGAACACCATATCTTGCTTGAAGACGCGCGCATGATCAAAAAAGACGCGCAACTTGAAGAAGAAATGATCTTCCCCCTTGAATCAAAAGAAGACTATGGCCGCATTGCCGCGCAAACCGCAAAACAAGTGATTATCCAGCGCATACGAGAAGCCGAAAAAGACTCCGTCATAAGCGAATTCGGCAAAAAAGAAGGGGAGATCGTCTCCGGCACCGTGCAAAAAATCGAACGCGGAAGCATTTTCATAGATCTTGGCCGCGCAACAGGCGTCATTCCCTACGAAGAACAGATTCCGTCCGAACGATACCGCCAGGGCGAGCGCATCCGCGCGTATCTCTATCGCGTTGAGGATACGCCACGCGGCATAAGTCTTCGTTTATCCCGTTCGCATCCCAAATTTCTCGCAAGACTTTTTGAAATAGAAGCGCCTGAAATCGCAAACGCTGTAGTTGAAATCAAAAACATCGCCCGCGAACCGGGTTCCCGCTCAAAAATAGCGGTTTCTTCCCATGATGAACACGTCGATCCGGTCGGTTCATGCGTAGGACAGCGGGGGGTGAGGGTCGCGACGGTCATGAGCGAACTTGGCGGCGAAAAAATAGACATTGTTGAATGGTCGGATGATCCAAAAAAATTCATCGCGGACGCACTCTCTCCCGCGCGAGCCGAAAAAGTCACCATCGAAGAGGACCGGCGCAGAGCAATCATCGAGGTCCCGGACGATCAGCTTTCTCTTGCGATCGGAAAAGGCGGACAAAATGTGCGTCTTGCGGCAAAACTGACCGGCTGGAAAATAGACATACAGTCGCCCCAAGGTGAAACGATTGCCGAGGCGGATGGAGAGAAAACCGAGATCTCCGAAATCCCTGAAGCAACAGCTGAAAAAGAAGCGCCGAGCGAATGATGCGCCAAAAATCATTATTCATAAATTTTTTAAATATATATGAATTTGTGGCATGATATCCCTTATGGTTCTCTCGAAAAACTCAATGTTATTGTGGAGATTCCAAAATTTTCACGCGTCAAATATGAGCTTGATAAAGAGACGGGGCTTATTAAAATGGACCGCGTCCTCTATTCGCCCATGTATTACCCCGCGAATTATGGTTTTGTGCCGCAGACGCTTTGGGAAGACGGGGATCCGCTGGATGTTTTCGTTCTTGCCCATGAACCCCTCATCCCCGGCTGTCTTGTTGAAGCAAGCCCTATCGCCATGCTTCCCATGACAGACGGGGGCGAAGATGATGTAAAAATTCTCTCTATTCCCGCTGAAGATCCCCGATTGAATAAAATTTCAGATATTACCGCAGTAGAACCGCATCTGCTTGAAGAAATACGCCATTTTCTCAAAGTATACAAAGACCTTCAAAAAAAAGAAGTTGCCGTCGGCGATTGGCATGGTAAAAAAGATGCTTTTGCCGCTATAGAAAAATCCCTCAAGCTTTACAACGAAAAATTCAAAAAATAACCATCCGGGGCATCTTTCTCCGCAATGAAAAAAGCCCTATATTATCCCCACTTCCATATTTGGAGTGGGAATAATGTGGTGTATAATTATAAAAGAGAAAGGTGCGCTCAAAAGGTCATGGAACCTATCTCAAAATAAACCCTTGAAATAGGTTCTAAAAAAATAATTAATAATAATAAACATTCATTATGCATATATATCAAAAAAAAGATGAAGCTGTTTTGCTTGCCGCATTTGTATTATCAATGATTTTTATGTTCGGAGGAGCGTTCACCGTGAGCGCCCAGACCGATGAATCCGCTGCGGAAACCGAGGAAACGACGGGTTCTGGAGAAAATATGAATGCCAGCGAAACCGCGGGTGAGATACGCGCGCGAATGCAGGAACGACGCGAAGAAATGAAAGCGGAAAGAGAAGAACGGCAGGAGGAACGCCGGGCAAAGCTTGAGGAGAAAAGGCGTGAACGTATTGAGGCATACCTCGAAAGAGTGGAGCAAAAATTTATGAATGCGATTGAACGGCTCAAAAACCTCGCCGACCGCATAGACGGGCATATCGACGGATTCCCGGGCGACACAACAGAAGCGGAGTCTCTTCTTTCAGAAGCCCGAACGCTTATCGGCGTCGCTGAAGAAAAAGTCGAAACGGCAATAAGCGAAGCAAAAACCGCCCTTATGTCAGACACGCCCAAAGAATCATTTGAAATAGTGAAAGAGCTTCTGCGTTCGGCGCACGAAAGCATTAAAGAAGCCCGTCGCGCACTGGTCGAATCGGTTAAAAGCCTAAAAGCGAATAAAGAAGAGGGGGATACCGATTCAGATGAATAAATCTCTCACTTCTCGAAACGTCTTAAAAAAATTAATCATTTAATAACTAACGCATATGCAAGAACGAAATATGGACAACCAAAACGCACGCCCTTCGGAAGGCGCTAATATGGGAGAAGCGATGCAAAAAGAAGAGACTCCGCGCGGAATGGACACGCCGAGGACTCCCAATATGATCACCCCGAAAGAAGAAAAAAAGAGCGCGGGTGCGATTGTTGGGATAATTGTCATTGTCATAATTCTCATTATCGGAGGGCTTTATCTCCTTGGAAAATCCGCCGCCCCAAGTCAGCCTGACGTAAACGATATAGTTATCCCGCCCCTTCCGACTGAAGTCCCCCTCGGCAACTCATCCGATATAGAAAGCATCGAGGCCGATCTTCAGAATACATCGACAGAAGGAATGACCGATGAACTCGACAGTATTGATATGGAGCTAAATGAGGAAACGCTTTAATTAATCACTTTTTGAAAAACCACTTCCTTACGGACGTGGTTTTTTGTTTGGAAATCATATCCCGCGCCTTCTTTCTCTTGTGCTAAATTCTTTGAGAATTTCCAAGAAATCATTTTTTGTGAAAGCGGGCCAATAGGTATCGACAAAAAAAAGTTCGCTATACACCGTCTGCCACGGAAGAAATCCCGAAAGCCGCTTCTCGCCGCCTGTCCGGATAATAAGATCGGGGTCGGGAATGCTCGCGGTCCAAAGTGCGCGAGAAAACGCCTCTTCATTGGCGTCCTCGCGCTTCTCGCGAAGAAGCGCGCGCACGGCCGAGAGTATTTCTTCGCGGCCGCCGTAAGAGAGCGCGATGACGAGTTCGAACCGACTGAACTCGCGCGTTTTTTCTTCTACTTCGTCAATCTTTTTTTGAATATCGAGAGCGAGCCGTTCTTTCGTTCCGATAAACCGCACTTTCATTTCATTTTTTCTCGCTTCAGCTGCCAAATCGTCCGCCATGCGACGGATAAGGTCCATGAGATACGAAACCTCCTCCTCTGTCCTCTTCCAATTTTCCGTTGAAAACACGTAAGCTACCATATAAGAAATGCCCGCCTCTTTTGCCCAGAGCACCGTTTCCTTAAGTTTTTCATACCCCGCGGCATGACCCTCAAAAGAGGGTCTCCCTCGCTCTTTTGCCCACCTCCTGTTCCCGTCCATGATTATGCCGATGCATTCCGGTGCATTTTTTTTCATCCTTGAAACATAGCACGAAATGGTATAATGTTCAAAATGCCCATACAAAAACGCTTAAAGCACGCTTAGCTCAGTTGGTTAGAGCGCTTCGTTTACACCGAAGATGCCCGGGGTTCGAATCCTCGAGCGTGCACCAAACGATACTTCGCGTTTTGAAAGCGCGGCTCATCCGCGCTTTCAAAACGCGAAGTATCGTTTGGTGCAGAAATATTAACCTTTGCGCGAACTTTTTTCGAGCGGAAACTGAACGAATGAATTTCCGCCCGCAGGAGGGGTCTGGGGAGGAATGCGGGCGGGATTCCAATTCGCCAAATTATTTTTGCGCCAATACAAATTCATATATGGGATTATACCTCCATATTGAGGATAAACGCAATAGTTGATAAACTGTTAATATCAATATGGCTCAAATTTCCAAACAATTAGGTCAGAACATCAAGCGAATACGGCTTCGCCGTAAAATGTCGCAAGGCGACATATGCCGAGCAATTGGCATGGATAGAAGCTATATGAGTGCGATTGAGGGCGGTAAAGTAAATGTAACCATTGCCGTTGTGGAAAAACTTGCTCGTGCGCTTGATGTTTCGGTTGATGAATTATTGAAATAAAAATATGAACGAACATCTAAATTTAGAAAAAGTTTTATCCGCAAATCAGAGAGGGGCACTTAAAAAAGTTGTTCAAATTTTTATTGAAAATAAAATTCAATTTCAGATTTCTGGTGGGTTAGCAGCAATAATTTATGGAGCCGAAAGACCACTTTACGATATTGATGTTGAAGTTTACAAAAAAGATATTCAGAAAGTTAGAGATATTTTTCAGAAAAATATCTCTAAAGATTTTTATCATCTCCAAGATGAAAATTTTGATCTATGGTTATTAACACTTGATATAAATGGAGTACCAGTAGATATTTCTCAAGCCGACGAATGTTATCTTGGAGATGGAAAAGGCAAAAAAATTCGTGCCGATGCCGATTTATCTAAAGCTCAACTTATAAATTTTGATGGCGTAGAAATTCCTGTTGCGAATAAAATGGAATTGATAAGTTATAAGAAAATTTTAGCAAGAGACACTGATATTGTGGACATTAAACAAATATCATAGCTGTATATTAGGGGTTGAATAAATTATTAAAAAGTGATAAATTATCAATATGAGTGAAAGAATACCAAATCCAAAACATGAAAGTGCAGAAATAGACTTGTCTCCTGAAAGGAGAGAAGATCAACCGGAACCAACACCTGAAAGCATTGAAGCTCAAAAAGAACTTGAACGCGCAAGGGGCGTATTGCATGATTCCTTTGATACTTTATTAAGGTCAGCCATGGGCGGAACTTATGCACATGGCGATGAGGAGGGTTTTTCTGGTGATGCCGCTTCTCTTTATGTACTTACATCTATAAAAAATGAAAAAGGAGAGGAAGTCCCCGAACTTGTAAAAGTAGGTTGGGGAGAATTTAGTAAAGAAACTTTTGAAGGCGACCGATATCCTACTTTCCGCAATCTCCCCTTTGATGTTTATTGTGTTTCTCAAAGTAATAGTTATTTTGCCGATGAAAAATTAAGAAAAGAAATGACGGAAAATCCGGCAAAATATCTTCAAGAGCATAGTCTTTTTGTCGCAAGTAAAGGAAAGGTAAAATTATCAGAAAAGGTAGATGGTGATTGGCGTAATCGTCGCCTTGATAAAGATGTGCAGGCCACACCTTATGATGAAATGCTCCGTACTTCTCGCAATCAAATTATTAAAGAGAGAAGTACACCAGAAGAATTTGCGGCCTTTTTGCGAGAATTACCAGATGACCCAGCCGAACTTGGAAGATACATGAGTGATTTAGAACATAGGGTTGATTGGATGAGCGACCGAGAACTGCAAACGGCTGATGAAAAAACAAGAGCTGATGTTAGAAAGAAACATCTCATGCACTATATTTGGGGTATGGGAGTAGAAAGAGCTGGCATTGCTGTGGGCGACAAAAAAGCTATGGAAAGTGTTTTGGCGCTTAAAAAAACTTTTGATTTTGAAACAAATTCGTTTTCTTAATTGAAAGGCGCAAAAATAATTTGGCGAATTGGAATCCCGCCCGCATTCCTCCCCAGACCCCTCCTGCGGGCGGAAATTCAGCCGAGGCAAAACGAAAAATCCTTTTCCCCAGAAAAAAAAGATTTTCGCTTTGCCGAGTCCGTATTGAAGCCCCACGCACTGCCCGAATACTTGGAGGGCAGAACCCCGAAAGAAAAAACACCCTTTCCTTTTTCAAAAGAAATTTCACCACCGCCAAATCAGAAATGCAAGGAGTGTTTTTTCTTTCGGGGTTGCTGGCGTACTCGCCAGTGCGTAGGACTTCGATTCATTCGTTCAGTTTCCGCTCGAAAAAAGTTCGCGCAAAGTGTATAATTACAGCACCAAACGATACTTCGCGTTTTGAAAGCGCGGATGAGCCGCGCTTTCAAAACGCGAAGTATCGTTTGGTGCAGAAATATTAACCTTTGCGCGAACCTATTTTGAAAAAAATTGCTGAATGTTTTGGTTCGGGTTGCACGCCCCGGCTCCCTGCGGTCGCTGCGCACAAGGAAGCCCAAGCTTTGCGTT
>JAKEFN010000069.1 GCA_022616085.1 bacterium | reverse complement strand
GAAGGATACATGATGCACAAATTTCTTCCGGATCGATCGCTTGGAAGCTCGTGGCATCCCTGGGTGCGCGGCGGCAAGCGCATTCTTCCCATTCAGGAAGACGAAACCGCGCTTGTTTTATATGCCCTCCGCGATTATTACCGCCTTTCAAAAGATTTGGAATTCATCGAAGAAATTTTCAACTCTTTCATAAAGCCGGCGGCTGATTTTCTTGTCTCATACCGCGATCCCAAAACGCATCTTCCGCTCCCGAGTTACGATTTATGGGAGGAGCGGTACGGCGTGCATACGTTTACCGCCGCCGCCGTTTCCGGAGCTCTTGGCGTTGCCGCCGAGTTTTCGACTATTTTGGGCAAGTCCGATATCGGCGCGCGGTATGAGGAGGCAAAAAAAGAAGTGGAAGCGGCCATCCTCGCGTTTCTTTACAATGAAGACGAAGGCTATTTTTATAAAATGCAGACGGACGAGCGCGGAGTTGTCGCGTATGACAAAACAATCGATATGTCGAGCGTCTACGGCATTTACAATTTTAACATCTTGCCTCCCGACGACAGCCGCGTCGTTCGGGCTGTTAAGATTACAGAGGAGCGGCTTTCTTTTGCGGCAGGATGCGGTATGGCGCGTTACGAAGGGGATATGTATTATCGGTCTCCGGGAGTTTCCGGCCCGGGCAATCCGTGGTTCATTACAAGTCTTTGGCTTGCGCAGTACTATATTGCCCGCGCGAAGACGGAAGATGATCTGGAGCCTGTCATCAAATGCTTCAACTGGGTTTTCGACCATGCGCTCCCGTCTGGCGTGCTTTCGGAACAGATTGACCCTTACAGCAACGGCCAAGTGTCCGCGGCTCCGCTTACCTGGAGCCACGCCGCTTTTGTGGAAAGTGTCATCAAGTATTTGGAGAAGCTCGAGGAGCTCGGCATTTGCAAAACATGCTATCCGATTAGTTGACTTCTGGCCCGTTTGGAAATTCTTTTGTGAGTTTTTCCTCAAAACAGCGGTTGATGTATCCCTGAAGCGCGGGATTAGAAAGAAGCTCCTCCGAGAAGTCGCCTTTTCCTGCGGCGGTTTTTTCGCGAAGGCACTCCTCTACATCCGGCGGAAGCATCCCGATAAATTCTTGCGTGATTGGCGGCGCGGGGGGTAGCGGAATGCCGTCCGTTTTTTTCTTATTTTCGGAGAACGCAAAAAGGATGAGAAAAAGGATGATAAGGATAAGAAGGACTATGAGGAGTTTTTTATAGGCGGGCATTTTGGGAGACTCCGAGGGTTTTTCATCCGTTCTATTTTCCATACATTTAGAATATCGCATTTGACGGGGGACGCAAAGTGCGCAATCCTATCAAAAGGCTCATCAACCTAATGGAGGGCTTGCGGCGATGAAAAATCGCGTTTTGTTGTCAGGACTTGCCGCGCTTGGGATTATGTTTTCCGGAGGCGCACGGGCCGATCATTTCGACTGCGGAGACGTGTATTCCAAGATATGCGCGGTGATGCACATTATTGCGCACGAGTATTATAAGGCGATTACTCCCGAAGAGATGCAAACAAAGGCGATTGAGGGGCTCCTTCGAGAGCTCGATCCCCATTCGGGATACATTCCGAATTTTGCCGAATTTGAAAAAAGTTTTGATGAAAGCGAGTTTAACGGAGTCGGACTTGATATCGTTGTGCAAGATGGAAGAGTAACCGTTGTTGCGCCGATGGAGGGGTCTCCCGCGGCCAAAGCGGGCGTTCAGACGGGAGATATAATCATCGGCGTCCGCGATGAGAAGACAAAGGCGCGAGTCCTTTTTGACCGTATCACCCTGGATGAGGCGGCGGAGGCGCTTCGCGGCGAGTCCGGGACATCCGTCACTCTTTTTATTGAACGCGAAAAAGAGCCCGAAACGCTTGAAATAAAAATCGAGCGAAACGTCATAAAAATTCGCGATGTGCGGCCAGCCATGCTCGAATCCGGTATCGGCTATCTCCGTGTTCATAAATTTGGCGACGGCACTGTCGCGGCGCGTTCGGCAGATTTTATAGAAAAGTGGAAAGGAAAAGAAGGAGGTCTCAAGGGCGTCATTATCGATCTTCGGGGGAATCCGGGCGGAATATTGGATGAGACTGTATCATTTGCCGACAATTTTCTTGACGGAGGCGCTGTCGTTTCTGTCAAAGATCAGCATGGAGGCGATCTTGTCTACAGTGCGGATAAAGGGGATATTTTGGAAGGGAAGCCGATTGTCGTTCTCGTAAACGGCGGTTCTGCGTCCGCTTCGGAAGTGTTTGCCGGAGCCATGCAGGATACGCGGCGCGGGATTATCGTGGGAGAACGCACATTTGGCAAGGGTTCTGTGCAGACTATTGCCGAATTTCGCGATGGGAGCGCGGTGCGGCTGACCTCCTTTGTTTACGCGACCCCCAAAGGACACGTGGTGCAAGGAAACGGCATCACTCCCGACATAATCGTTCCGAATCTTTCTGTCGCTTCCCCAAAAGAAGAGATTTTGGTTCGGGAGTCCGATCTTTTGGATTCCATCAAAGGGGAACCGCTGAAAGAAGAAGCGACGCAGAAAACGAGCAGTATCATCGATTCGACAAAAGATTTTCAGCTCCACGCCGCGCTGAATGTCTTGAAAGGAATGATTGCGGCGGGCGGCCGTTAAAATTTTCAACAGCAGCTATGCGCCGGACGGATAACGACTCGTCCGGTTTTTTTTGCGCGTGCGGTATAATGGAGGAAATGCACATTGAGATATCGAGATAGGAGAGCGGATATGAGGAAGCTTATGATATGCGGGCTTGCGTTTCTCTGCGTTGGTTTGTGGGTTCCCGAAACGGAAGCAAAAGTGGCGTATAATCCGCGCTTCAGCGATTCCGATTGCCGATACTGGCTTATGAAATTTTGCGAGGCGGTTCACGCTATTTCAGAGAATTATGTCGAAAAGATAAGCAAAGAAGAGATTGCGCGGCGCGTATTGCTTCGGGCGGCGCGCGATAGCGGCATAAAAAGATTTTTTCTCGCAACAAGCGCTCCTTTTGCGGGAGCTTCTCCCGAATGCGGAGGTTGGGCAACGAAGCTCTGCGCGGCATTTAATGAGCGCGAATTGAAAAAAGTTTCCCTTTCGGACCGGCGTCATATGGTGGATATTCTCATCGCCCTCATCGCAAAAGATTTGGATAAGAACAGCCGTTACGAGGATGAATCAGCCATTCGCGTCGAAAAGAATGGTTACTACGGAGTCGGCATGAAGCTTGACCTTATCTCGCGTCCGCGCGGAAAAAAAGGCCTTTTGGTGAAGGAGCTTTTTTCCGGCTATGCCGCGGAACGTTCGGGTATAAAACGCCTTGATATTATTACGCACGTTAACGGTCGTCCGATATCCGGCATTACGATTAAGGATGCTTCGGCCCCGATTCGAGGCACGCGGAAAGACAGCGCAGTGCGGCTTACGGTATTGCATCCATGCACGGGAAAAACGAACATTTATGAGCTTCGGCGCGATTCGGTGAAGGAACGCGCCGTGCAATCGAGAATAATCGGGACAGGGTATGTGTATGTGCGCGTGGGGCATTTTAGCGGGAATGCAGGGGAGAGTGTTGAGCGCGCGCTTCGGCTCTATGGAAAAACGATTCCTGGCGGCATACGGGGCATTGTTTTGGATATCCGCGACAACCCGGGCGGGAGAGTATCGCACGCGTCTCATATTATCGGATTGTGGGTTGGGAAGGGCAAAACGGCGTATATAACAATGAATGCGCGGCGGACGAACGATGTTTTGACCGAGACGGAAGAGTCGCCGTTTACGCGGGGCGTGCCGACCGTTTTCCTTATAAACGGCGAATCCGCATCGGCGGCGGAGATGGTTGCGGGCGCTTTTCAAGATTATCGCAGAGCTGCCCTTATAGGAGAGAATTCCTAGAGCTTGTGAAAAAACTATTGACGTAGCGAGAATTCATGGTGCGAGGCGAAAATGCGGCGAGGAAAGCGAAGAATATTGTTGATATTTTGAGCTTTC
>JAKEFN010000068.1 GCA_022616085.1 bacterium | reverse complement strand
TCTAGACATCACGCGGGAAGAATGGGTACATTTTTTTGTTTTCAGCGCATCATATATGCCACCAACCAAAGACTGCTCGCTTTTTGCCGAAAAGATAGGCATACAATTTCATACTATCGACCTTTTGAAGCAGGCGTTTACGCACCGCTCATACCTCAACGAAAACCCCCATTTCGGGCTTCCGCATAACGAGCGGCTGGAATTTCTCGGCGATGCGGTGCTTGAGCTTGTCGTGACGAAATTCCTTTTCCAGAAATATCCGGACAAAACCGAAGGGGACCTGACCTCTATCAGAGCCGCGCTTGTAAATACCTCGTCGATTTCCGCCGTGGCGAGCGAACTTGGCATGAATGACTATCTCCTTCTCTCAAAAGGCGAGGCGCGGGATATCGGGCGCGCCCGAACCTATATTCTCGCTAATACATTCGAGTCCGTGGTTGGCGCGATATATCTCGATCTCGGCTTCGAAGCGGTCGAGGCGTTCATCACGCGCCACCTCCTTCCCCATACGGAAAATATTGTGAAAAAACGCTTATGGCAGGATGCGAAGAGCTTCTTCCAGGAGCGCGCGCAGGAAAAGGCGAATATCACCCCGCAGTATCGCGTTCTTCGGGAATCGGGTCCGGATCATGATAAATTTTTTGAATCAGGAGTGTTTTTGGGCGATGATTTGGTTGCGAAGGGAGAAGGGAAATCAAAACAGGAAGCGGAACAGAATGCCGCTCACGCAGGGCTTGGAGCGAAAGGATGGGGGTAATCAAAAACAAAAGGTAAAAATGAAAAAGTAAAACTTTTATAGATACCGTGCTATGATGCGACTCTGAAGAATGATAAAATAGAAGATAATGATCCTCAAACGCCTTGAGTTGTCTGGATTCAAATCGTTCGCAAAAAAAAGCGTGCTTGAGTTTGCGACTCCGATTACGGCGATTGTGGGACCGAACGGATCCGGAAAGTCGAATATCGTTGAAGCGTTTCGGTTCGTGCTCGGCGAACAATCCGTAAAGTCCATGCGCGGCAAGCGGACAGACGATCTCATCTTCAACGGATCAAAAAGCACCGGACGATTGAATCGCGCCCGCGTAGCGGTTGTTTTTGACAATAAAAAGCGGGTATTCAACGCCGATTTCGATGAAATTTCGATCGCTCGCGAGATTCACCGCGATTCTTCGAATCTTTATTTTATCAATGATACGCGGGTGCGGCTCAAAGATATCGTCGAGCTTCTTTCTGCGGCGCATATCGGGACGTCCGCGCACCACATCATCGCGCAGGGGGAGGCCGATCGCATTCTCGCCGCGCGAAGCACGGAACGCAAAGAGATGATTGAAGACGCGCTCGGGCTTCGGATTTATCATTTCAAGATTGCCGAGAGCGAGCGGAAGCTTGTGAAAACGCAGGAAAATATGGCGCAGGTTCGCGCGATTCGCGAAGAGCTCGCGCCGCGGCTCAATTTTCTCAAGAAGCAGATGAAGAAACTTGAACGCGCGCATGATTTGAAAAAAGAATTGGCCGCACTGTGTCAAGAGTATTTCGCCATCGAGAACGCTTTCATACGAGGAGAAAAAGAGCGTATTGATATTGAACGGAGAAAAATCGAAGACGAGCGGGCGCGGCTTGACCGAGAAATAGCCGAACTTAAAAAAGGCATTGAGGCCGGCGGAGAGCGCGAGAGAAACGGGGAGCTTGTGGAACTCTCTCAAGAACTTAGCCGCGTTCGGAGAGAGAAGGAAGAATTATCCCGCGAAATGGGACGGCTTGAAGGCATTATTCAATACGAATCAAGGCGCGAAGCGGTTTTATCGAGTGAAAAGGAGGGCGATACAATTCCCCGCGCGCATGTGGAAGAGATACGGCGGAAATTGCAGGGTTTTGTCGATAAAGCGCTCGGAACGAATGATCTTTTCATGATGAAAGAATTTTTGGAGCGCATTCGCGATCTTATCTATAACCTTGCGCGTTCGAAGGGGAGTGAAAAAAAGGAGGTTATTGAAGCTTCAGATTCTTTTGACATGGAGAAAACAAACGCGGAACTTCGCGCCCGGAGAGACGACCTGGAGCGCAAACGGACGGAGGAAGAAGAGCTTCGCGAACTTTTTTCGGCGGCGGAACGGCGGATCAGGGAGGAGGAACATTCGATACGCGAAGGCGAACGGCTTTTGTTTGAAAAAATGACCGAACGCAAGAGCGCCGAAGCCGCTTTTGACGCGCTTCACATGCGGGCGGAAAATATGAAGCGCGCGGAAACGTCTTTTGAAGATAATCTCCGCGAAGCCGCCGTGCTGGGGGGAAAAGAAGCAATCGCCTTTCGGAATCCCGAAGATGTGGCGGAAGATTTTTTGCGCGAGCCGCGGAGCGAACAAGATGCTCGGGCGAAGAATATCGAGCGCATTAAAATAAAAATCGAGGAATTCGGCGCGGGCGGGGGCGATGATATCATTAAAGAATACGAGGATGCCAAGGAGCGCGATGCATTTCTTGAGCGCGAGATCGGCGATCTCGAAAAGAGCGCAGAAACGCTCGGGAAGCTCCTCCGCGACCTCTCGGAGAAGCTTGCGAGCGAATTCGAAAACGGCCTTGCGAACATAAACAAGGAATTTCAGCATTTCTTTGAGATTATGTTCGGGGGAGGAACCGCGCGGCTTTTGATTGTGAAGGAGTTGAAAAGGAAGAGGGGGGATATGGAACTTCCGGAAGAAGACGAGGTAATCCGCGAAGAAACCGGCCTTTCCGTGGAAATCAACCATCCGCGGAAGCGCATCCGCGGCCTTGAAGCGCTCTCGGGCGGGGAGCGGACGCTTACTTCGCTTGCGCTTCTTTTTGCCGTATCGCAGGTGCATCCGCCGCCTTTTTTGGTTCTTGATGAAACGGACGCCGCGCTTGACGAGACGAACTCCGCGAAATACGGAGACATGCTTCAGACTCTTGCCAAAAGAAGCGAGCTTATTATAATCACGCACAATCGCGAGACTATGGCGCGCGCGGGAGTCCTTTTCGGCATTACTATGGGACAGGACGCCATTTCAAAAATTCTCTCTATTCGGCTTGGCGAAGCTGAAGAGATTGCGGAATGAGAAAGTGGCATTTGATGCGGTTTTCATAGCACATTTTCCGGATTCACATGGACCGCAAATAACGGAGGAAGCTCGCGAAGGAGGGAGAGAAGATTTTTGTCCACCCAGTTTTTACGCGGAATGCGAATGAGGGCATGCATAACTCTCTCGCCTCCGAGAATGGGCATATATCCGGAATACAAACGCGGTTCGTATGTTGAGAAAATTTTTGCGATGTGCTTCGAATTCCTCTCGATCGCATCCGTTTTACCCTTGAATGTTATTTTAATAAATGTCTGGAAGGGAGGATAGCCGAGCTTTTCGCGGCTTTCAAGCTCATCGCGCACGAAATCAAGAAAGTGCCCCTTCACCCCGTCTTCAAAAAGGCGTTTTTCGTCGCTTCTTGTCTGGACGACAACGTTTTCCGATATTTTTGAAACGCATGAAAAAATAAAATGAATGATGCGTTCGTGCATGCGGAATTCGGGAATGGCAAAAAGCGAGTCGATCGAGACGATAATCCCGTGGGGAATGCGCCGTGAAAGATACGGAAGGGACATTTCTGTGCCGATGAGTATTGATTTTGGAGTCTGATAAAACGCGTCTCGTATTTTTTCGGCTTGCTTTTTTGTCTTTGCAGTATCCGCGTCAAGCGTGAAGACTGCCGCGCGGGGAAAGGCGCTCCTCACATATTCGGCAATGCGTTCCGCCCCGATGCCGAGCGGGACAAGCCGCCACGATCCGCAACGGATGCATTTGACCGCCGCGCTTCGTTTCGCGCCGCACGCGTGGCAGAAGAAGAAATTTCCTTCTTCCGGGAGAAGAATTTTTCCTTCCCGAGATTTTTTTTTGTGCACGGTTACGGGGACACCGCATTCTTCGCAGAGCACGATGGCATCGCAGTCTCTGCAGAGTGTTATGGGAAATAATCCGCGGCGAGACACGAAAAGAAAGGCTTGTTCGTCCCGCTCCTGCGCTCTTTCAAGAAGCGCGTGCGCCGATTTTGACAGGATGATCGCCTCTTCGCTTTTGTTTTCGAGCTTGTTTTTTTCCGCTTTCCGCTTCATGTCGACGAACGCGTAATTGCATGCCGGCGCATAGCGGAACGTGGGCGGCTCCAGGTCGGAGAATTCTCCTTTCGTCCGCCGCGCAAGCGTTTCTATGCGGAGAAGGAAGCTTCCTGCGATATATCGAACGCCAAGATGCCGCGCATAACATTCGGCAAGAAAGCGCATGTCGATAAAAGGCCGCGTCCTCTCTTCATAGTGCCGCGAGTGTTCTTCGTCGAGAATGATCGCACCTATGTCTTCCCGCGGCAGAGCGAGAAACGAACCCGTCGAGATGATGAGAACGGGGTGATTCATCTCGGCGATTTTTTGAAGCCTTTTTTTTATAGAAGCTTTTGGGGCGTCGCTTCGAAGATCAAACGTATAATCTTCAATGCCGCGGCCGAGTTTCTCCGGCGCATCGGCAATGGAAGAAATCGTCGGTTTGAGAAAAAGAACCGATTTTCCGCGCGCGAATTCTTCGCGTATAAGGCTTCTGTATGCCGCATCTCTGTCATCGTCTCCTGCTTGAAGAATAAATTTCTCTCCCGACTCCGAAGCCATACGCGTGTTGTCGGCGTTCCGTCGTGCGATGGCTCCGAACTCCGAGAAAAAATCGTGCGGCGCCATCCGTCCGAATATCGCGCCAGAAGTTGCCGCATAATAGTCGGCGGTTTCTTCGGCGGCTTTGATAAAAGCGGGGAGAAAGAGGCGGCTTGTTTTCACTCCTTCAATTTTTTTGAGATTGAACGAAGATGATCGTATCGCGCTTTTTGCGGACTCTGCCGGAGAAACCGCGGTGACAAGCGCATCCACTGTTTTACTGCGAAGCGGCACGCTCACGATGTCGCCCTCGCGCACATCTTTCGCCGTGAAATAAGACGCGCTTGTTTTTGAGAACGTTTTTGAGAAAGGGATGACCGTAACGATTTTCATACACAGCCTCTATATTTCGAGCCGGATATAGCTTCCGTTGTCAAAGACATAGAGCGAGCCGTCCGAATCAAGCGCAACCCTCGGGTCTTCGCCCCTATAGAGCGGCTGGAAATTCTGTATGTCCGTCTTATCGATTTCAAGAACGTAGACGGCATCGTCAAATGAAAACATAATCACGTCCTCCCGTCCCGGAAAGAAAAGAATGTCTTTTAAGAGCGATTCGTCTCCATCGAAAATAACAAGCTCATTTTCGCACACTTCGCCTTCGCACAAATATTTCGGGCGCTCTGATTCCTCTCCCCTCCAGACCGCCGCGATGGCGCCGCCTTCGCGTTTGATTGCAATAAGTCCGTTTGGGGATAAAAGATCGGATTCCGTCTTTTCGACCTCGCCGCCTTTTTGTTCAAAAAGGGATACAGCCGAATCATAGCGGCTGTCGTGGATGCCGATCTCTTGTCCCCGCGGGTGAATCGGGAGAAGAAACGGCCGGATATCGGTCGCTGTTCCCGCCTCGACTATAACTTTCTTGCTCCACGGCCAATAGCCGTCTTTGACCGCAAGGATCGAGTGTTCGCCCGGGGCGAGGCTTTCTTCCGCTAAAGCGTTTTTTTCAAGAGGGGTCTCGCGCTTCTTTTCGTCTATAAAAACAAGCGTTTCATCCAAAGGCGCATGCACGCGAAGGAGTCCCGTTTTTACAATGGAAAAACCGTCAATGCGATACCCATTGGCGTATAAAATAAGGGTTGCCGCGATAAGAACGGCAAGAGCGGCAATCATTCTGCCCGCCCTCTTTTTTTGTGATTCTTTTGTCATCTCTCTATACTTGCAGAAAAGAGGTGGGTTGTAAATCGCCCCTAAAAAACGTAGTATATGGACACCACACCATGAAAGGCGAATTTTATATTATAGGAAACAGCGGAGAGAAAACCCTTTCCGGGAAGGTTGTGATTTCCGGGGCGAAGAACGATATGGTTAATGCGTTTGCCGCTTCGCTTCTTATGAAAGGCGATCTCTTTGTCCGGAACGTGCCGGATGTTTCCGACACCGAAGCGATGGCGGCGCTCCTCTCTTCGCTCGGAGGATCGGTGAAGAGAACCGCGACGCATGAATATAAGCTTAATACGGGCGCATGCGCCGGAAGCAATCTTCGGGGGGATATCGCAAAGAGTATCCGCGCATCCATACTCTATGCCGGGCCGCTTCTTGCGAGATTTGGCCTCGTATCGTTTCCTTTTCCGGGCGGGTGCGTTATCGGGAAGCGGCCGATAGATCTTTTTATATCCGGATTTATGAAAATGGGGGCGCGGGTAAGCGAAAAAGACGGCATTTTTTCCATTCGCGCTCCTCGCGGAGGGAATATCCGGGGCGCTTCTATTTTTTTCAAACGGCAAAGCGTAACCGCGACCGAGACGTTTATGCTCGCCGCGGTATGCGCCGACGGGACGACCGTTATCAAGAATGCGGCATGCGAACCGGAAATTGCCCATCTCGCAGAATTTCTGAATTCGTGCGGGGCCCGGATAAAAGGCGCGGGCACATCAATGATTGAAATTGCCGGCACAGGACTTTTATCTGCCGGAAAAAAAATATACGACATTCTTCCCGATCGCGTGGAGGCGGGAAGTTTCGCGATACTCGGCGCGCTCGCGGCGCGATCGCTTACGATCGAGCGTTGCATCCCGGCTCATTTCGAAGCGCTTATCGAAGCGCTTATCGAAGCGGGGGTGGATATTAAGGCGGGAGAGAATACGCTTGTTGTCAGGAATTCCAAACGAGGAAGGCCGTTTCGCGCGGTTGATGTGAAAACCCACGAATATCCCGGGTTTGCAACGGATCTGCAGGCTCCGATGGCGGTATTTTTGACCCAGGCGGAAGGCGAGGCGATTGTTTTTGAAACGATTTTTGAAGGGCGGCTTGGGTATGTCGGCGAACTCATCCGCATGGGTGCGGATATTCTTCCTCTTGACCAGCATCGGATTCAGATAAAAGGAGGGACGGAACTTAAAGGACGGGAGGTTGAAAGTCCCGATCTCCGGGCCGGACTTGCTTATATTATCGCCGCAATCGTTGCAAAGGGCGATTCGGTTGTCCATAATGCGCACTATATTGATCGCGGATATGAGAGAATAGAAGAGCGTCTGCGCGCGATTGGAGTAAAAATAGAAAGAAAACCATGAATTTTTTTATAAAAAAATTGGGGATTGATCTCGGCACCGCAAATACGCTTGTTTTTTTGCCGCGGAAAGGGATTGTCTTAAACGAACCGTCCGTCGTCGCGATTTCGGAGGAAGATTACAAGATTCTCGCGGTCGGTCTGGAAGCAAAGTCCATGATCGGGAAGACCCCGGAGAATATTATCGCGTATCGCCCCATGAAAGACGGCGTTATCGCCGATTATCGCGTTACGGAGGCGATGCTTAAATACTATATACGCAAAGCGCTCGGCCCTTGGAATATATTCAGGCCGGAAGTCATGGTGTCGGTTCCCGCCGGAATCTCTTCGACCGAACGCCGCGCGGTCGTTGAAGCGACGGTCAAGGCGGGGGCGAAGAATGCCTATGTCGTCAAAGAGCCGATTCTTGCGGCGATCGGCGCGGGGATTCCCATTCACGAGGCGCGCGGGCACATGATTGTTGATATCGGGGGAGGAACGACCGACGTCGCGGTCATTTCTTTGGGCGGCATTGTAGCGTCCACATCGGTCAAATGCGCCGGAAACAGAATCGATCAGGCGATTGTGGATTACGTCAAAAAATCCTTTAATCTCGCGATAGGGGACAAGACCGCCGAAGATATAAAAATAAAGGTCGGCTCCGCTCTTCCCCTCGACGAGGAGATTACGATGACGATAAAAGGCCGCGATTTCGTGTCGGGACTTCCGCGATCCATGCAGATTGCGACCAATGAAATCGTGAAGGCGATAAGCGTGGAGCTCCGCGAAATGATAAACGCGATCAAAACCGTTCTCCAAGAGACGCCGCCGGAGCTTGCAAGCGATATTATCGACCATGGCATTATTATGACCGGCGGCTCGTCCCAGCTTCGGAGCCTTCCCGATCTTGTCCATAAGCGCACCGGAGTCAAGGCGTATCTTGCCGACGACGCGCTCTATTGCGTGGCGAAAGGGACTGGTATCGCGCTCGAACATCTGGAGACGTATAAGAAGAGTATAATTATTAAACGATAATTTTTTGTATTCCTGATCGCCGTTCATAATTTTGAAATCAGGCAAACTCAAAGCTCAAAAGCCAAAACTCAAAACTGCTTAAAATTTGGATAGTTTCGCGTTTTGAGTTGCAGTTTTGACTTTTGACTTTTGAGCTTTGAGTTAAAATTATGGATTCCATCGACTTTTCGCATCATGCATATCTTTTGGAAGGAAATGCGGAGGACATAATCCCGCCGCTTCTTTCGCATTTTGAAAAAGAACACGGAATCCGCACGAGAGGAAACCCAAACGTATGGGTGCGTTCGTACGACACATTCGGAATCGATGACGCGCGCGTCATCAAGGAGTTTTCGCTCCGCGTCTCGGTCGCTTCGGAGGCGGAGGATGTAAAAATTTCTTTGCCAAGAAAAATTTTTGTCATCGCGCCGATTTTTATGACGCGCGAAGCGCAAAATGCGCTTTTGAAGATTCTTGAAGAACCGCCCGCAGATACGCATTTTTTTATTATTGTTGCAAAAACAGGGCTTCTGCTCGGAACGCTTCAATCACGCCTTCAGTCGGCGCGTCCCGCGCGCGTCCCCGCCTCCGCCGACCCGAGGCTTCCGGATGCGATGGCGTTTCTCTCTGCGAGTCCGGCGAAACGGCTTATGCTCATCGAAAAAATCCTGAAAGACAAAGATAAAGCCAAGGCGATCGCGCTTCTCAACTCTCTCGAGGAGGCGCTTGCGGCAGGCATCAAAAAAGGGGAGCGTCGTCCGGAATATCTTCGATCGGCGCGGGAGATTATCCTTCTCAAAGATTATTTAAACGATACTGGTTTGTCCGTGAAGATGATTCTCGAGTATGCGGCACTGACGGTGCCCGCCGCCGAAAATCTTGACAAATTATAAAAAGGTAGCCTGTAACCGGCATGCTCTATGGCAGATCCATAAGAACAGCCCTCCCGTTACCATCGGTATCGGGGGATTTTCAAGCCACCATCCGCCAATGGCGGAGCTCTGGAGGTTCTAGAGCATGTTCAAAAACTCTTGACTACTGCGAATTCATGTTGCGGGCTGCAAACGGCGGCTCGGAAAGACTCAAAATATCAACAATATTCTTCGCT
>JAKEFN010000067.1 GCA_022616085.1 bacterium | reverse complement strand
TAAAAAAAGACTGTCGGGTCGGCCCGCGCGGAAGCTTTGAATCCCACTGTCCGAAACCCCGCCGTCCCAGACGGCAAACCATCAGGCGTTTTGCCTGAAAAATCGCCCCGACTCATCGCATTGAGCGGGACGATCGCATTTCTATCAGGAGACAAAAAAATCGATCGCAAAAACCGCAACTCTATTTCTTTTTAAACGGCAGGCCGAGGTGCTCAAAAAAGGCGGTCCCTTCTTCTTTTGTTTTTGCCGTCGTCGTAACCGTCATAGCAAGCCCGAACACGTCTTTCGTCTCTTCATCCGATGTCTCCGGGAAAATAGTATGCTCTTTTATGCCAAGAGTGAGATTCCCCATTCGGTCTACGGAATCGCGCGAAAAACCACGGAAATCGCGCGTTCGAGGAACCGCAATATGGATAAAACGGTCAAAAAACGCATACATTCTGGATCCCCTAAGCGTTACCGCATATCCCACCGTATCCCCTTCCCGAACCTTAAATGTTGCAATGGATTTTTTTGCGGCGGTGGCGTGAGGACGCTGTCCTGTGATCTTCTGAAGCCGGTCAATTATGATTTCTTCTTTCTTTTTATCTTTAAGCGATCCCGTCCCCACCGAAACGATTATTTTTTGTATACGCGAACCTTGGAGCGTATTCTTATAGCCGAAAGATTCCTTGAGCGCGCTGAAGCTTTTATTCTCTTTTTGTTTGACTGTTTCCATATGCATTGCATTAAAGCGCGGTTCCGCTTTTCTTCGATATGCGGAGCCGCTTCCCGCCTTCCCGGCTTATGCCGATTCGAGAGGGCTTTCCCGTCTTAGGATCTTCAATCATAACATTTGATGCGTGCATCGGAAACGGTATTTCGATAATCTGTCCTTTCTGTCCGCCCTTTCTCGCTCTCTGATGCTTCTTCTTTATATTCAGTCCATCGACAACCACACGCCCGCTCTCGCGAATTACACGGACAATTTTGCCTTTTTTGCCTTTGTCTTTGCCCGAAATCACTATGACACTGTCGCCTTTTTTGAATTTCATATTTTATACCTTAATTTAGACAACCTCCGGCGCGAGAGAAATAATCTTCTGATAGCCGAGTTCGCCGATTTCGCGGGGAATAGGGCCGAATATGCGGCCTCCTTTTGGCTCCTGCTTTCCTTTTTCAAGTATGACAACCGCATTTTCGCCAAAACGGATACACGTGCCGTCTTTTCTCCTAAAGACATCCTCCTGACGGACGATGAGACCCTGCACCACATCTTTCTTTTTTACGGCTTTTCGCGGTTCCGCAACTTTGACGGAGAGGATGACCGTATCGCCGATTCGCGCATACCGCCGCCGCGTCCCTCCGAGCACCTTAAACACCTTCCCGATTTTTGCGCCGGTATTATCCGCTATTTTTACGACTGTTTCCGGTTGAATCATAGAATTATAATACTTTAAACGTTTTATCCTTGGATATCGGGCGCGTTTCCTCAATAACGACCGTATCGCCTTCTTTATGCTCATTCTTCTCGTCATGCGCTTTGTAGCGCTTGCTCATCGTCACATATTTTTTGTAACGAGGGTGTTTAACATACCGCTTCACCAAAACAACAACCGTCTTGTCCATTTTGTCAGAAACGACAGTTCCCTTGAAGCGTTTGATGTTTTTTTCAGTTTTTTTATCCATATATGTTTTATTTTTCGCCATGGCGCCTGCGGTTCTCTTCAGTCAAAACGCGCGCAATAATCTTACGTTCATTCCTCCCTTCGCGGACGTTTTTTATGCGGCTTCCCGCTATGCCAAAACGAAAGACGCGGAGCGCCTCGCGCTTGTCGTGGAGCGTCTTCTCAAGCTCCCCATCACTTTTTTTTGTCCAGTCTACTTTACTCATAATTTTTGAATAAGTCAATTGTCAAATCAATGTTCCCGCGATACTACTTTCGACTTCAACGGGAGTTTCGCGCCCGCCTTTCGAAGCGCATCGCGCGCCGTCTCGCGGGGAACGCCGTCAAGCTCAAAAAGGATCCTTCCGGCGCGAACGCTCGCGACGTAGCCCTCGATATCGCCTTTACCTTTTCCCATGCCGACCTCCGCAGCTTTTTTCGTGAAAGGCCTATCGGGAAAAATGCGGATCCATGTTTTGCCCGTTTTGCTTGCGGCGCGCGCAAGAACCTTTCTCGCGGATTCGATTTGCCTCCCTGTTATGCGTGCAGGGGAAAGAGCCTTGAGTCCATAGGAACCAAATGAAATGGCCGAGCCACGCGTGTCTGCGCCGATTTTTTTCGGATTTTTTCTTCCGGTCTGCCACTTTCTATATTTAACTTTTTTCGGAAACAACATGATATCGAATTATTTAAAAGAAGCCCCCGGCTGTTTTTCTTTCTCAAAAATTTCTCCTTTATAAATCCATACTTTTACGCCAATAACGCCATACGGAAGATATGCATTCTCGCGGGCAAAATCAACATCGGAACGAAATGTCTGGAGAGGAATGTTTCCCTCCTTGATCTGTTCGCGCCTGCTCATTTCAGCGCCGCCAAGACGGCCGGAAATAGCGATGCGCGCCCCGCGAACATCCCTGCTCGCCATAACTTTATCAAGCGTCTGTTTTATGACCCTCCGGAACGGAAGCCTGCGTTCGAGACCTTCGGCGACCATATAAGCGACAATCGAAGCATTGGTCTCGGGATGCCTCACCTCTTCTATGTCGATCTTGAGTTCTTCCGGAATCGGAAGTTTTTTTCTTTGAAGTTCCTTCACGACTCTTTTATGAAGCCGGACAGTCCCCTCGCCATTCCGTCCTATAAGAACTCCCGGGCGAGCGGTTTTTATGATGATTTTGAGCATTTTATCGCTTCGTTCGATTTCGATATGCGCCGTATAAAAACCCCGCAACTCTTTTTTCAAAAGATTTCGAAGCGCCAAATCACCGCGCACATAATCCGCATAACGGGAAACCGGCACAAACCAACGGGATTTCCAATCCCTGATAATGGCGAGCCGATGCGCGTATGGATGAACGTGATGAGTCATGGTTTAATCTTTATTTTTTAGTTCCAAATCTGCGTCTGTTGAAAGCGTAAGTTTAATATGGCTCGTATGCTTGTGGATTGGGAAAGCCGAGCCGCGCGCGCGAGGACGCCGACGCTTGAGCGTTACGCTCTTGTCAACCATAACGGACCTTACCGTAAGATCGCGTGCAGTGATCTTTTTGTTGTGAAGGGCGTTCGCAAGAGCGGAAGCCAAAAGTTTCCGCATGGGATCCGCGGCCCTTTTGGGGAGAAGCGCGAGCGCGGCAAGCGCATCTTCAGCCTTTTTGCCTTTGATAGCGTCTGCAACAAGCCGCACCTTGCGGGGCGATTGCCTGTAACCACTCAATTGTGCGGTAATTTTTTCCATAAATTATTCCTATTTCATTGTTATTTCTTAGCGCCTTTTCCGGCCGAAGCGTCGGTGGCCGCCTTTGCGGCTTTGGCTGCGGCGATCTCAGCGTCTTTTTTCTTCTGTTCGAGCTCTTTCTGCATCTTGCCTCCATGGCGAATAAACTTCTTCGAAGGAGAAAATTCGCCGAGCCGATGCCCGACCATCTCTTCCGACACCCTGACTTCGATATGATCCTTGCCATTATGAACGCCAAAAGCGAATCCGACCATTTCAGGGCTTATCTGGCTTCGTCGCGCCCATGTTTTAACAACCCCGGTATTCAAGGGGTCTTTGCCTGCTATCTTTTTAAGCAATTTCTCGTCCACATAGGGACCTTTTCCGAGTGATCGCGACATATTCAAATTACCCGAGAGAGACATGCTCCTCGCTATCGAAACAAAAATCTCAATTTCGGGGATTAAAAGGCATTATAGCAAGGGCGATTAATAAGTCAACCGGAATTGGCCTTTCTTGCAAAAATCGGGGTCTGTGCTACCATCTGGAAATGGCATCAACAAACGTGGAAGTTAAAAAGGTGGGAAGCGAAAACAGCGTGGGCGTCATTCGCCGCTTTACCAAGCGTGTCCAAGAATCGGGCATATTAAATCGTGCGCGATCGCTCCGCTACCAAAAACGCGAGCTCTCCAAGTTCAAACGCAAAGAAGCAACGCTCAAAAAAATCGTGCGGATGAAAGAAATAGAACGGCTCAAAAAACTCGGAAAAGCAGTCGAAAAAAAGAAAAGGCGATAATAATAATGTCGCATGGCGCCGGACATGCTCTACACCACGTCAACTCTTAGAAAAAGGAGGATACCGAACCTCCCTTTTGGCGATATAAAAAACGCCGTGCTCGGGACGCGTTACGAACTGTCGCTTGTTTTTGTCGGCGATATTCTTTCGCGAAAGCTCAATCTTCGCTATAGAAATAAAAATAAAGCCGCAAATATCCTCTCTTTTCCGCTTGACGAAGACGGCGGCGAAATATTCTTGAACATTCCCGCCGCGAAGCGAGAAGCCAGCATATATGGAAAAAACGCGAAAAACCATGTGGGTTCTTTATTTATCCACGGGCTTTTTCATTTGAAAGGGATGCATCATGGTAGTAAAATGGAGAAAGAGGAAGAAAAAATAAAGAAAAAATTCAGACTCAAGGCATAAGCCTCATGTAAGCCTCAAATACAACCCTCCTTCCTCAAAAAGCACAGCCCGCTGTGAGATATTTTTTGCATATTTTTCATCCATGACGAGAACCATTACAACAGGCATCGATATCGGAACAAGCGCTGTGCGCGTTATCGTATCCGAACACGCCCCGGGGGGTGCTCTGCCGATTGTTCTCGGCGCGGGATATGCAGAATCGCGCGGTCTCAAAAACGGCTATATTATGAGCGTCTCCGATGTGGCGCGAAGCATCAAGCGCGCTCTTATAGAAGCTCAAAAAATATCCGGCGTCCGGATCAAGAAAGTCGTCCTCTCTGTCGGCGGAATTGGCCTGGAAGGAATAAACGGGTCCGGCATGGCAATGGTATCCCGCGCAGACGGCGAAATCACCGAGCTTGATGTGCAAAAAGCGATTGCGGCAAGCGAAGAAGGGGTCAATATGCTCAATAAAAAAATACTTCATACGATTCCCCTCCGATTCAAGCTTGATGGAAAGGAGATTCTCGGACGCCCGTCAGGCATGAGGGGTGTCAAGCTGGAAGTTAAAACGCTCTTCATCGTGTGTCAAGAACAGCATCTCTCCGATCTTATTTCAGCAGTCGAAGAAGCGGGGGTCATGGTTGACGATGTTATCGCGTCTCCCATAGCGGCAAGCGTCGCGACAATGGGAAGACAGCAAAAAAATGCGGGGTGCGTGCTTGCCGATATAGGCGCCGAAACCGTCGCAATCGCCACATTTGAAAACAGCATTCCGACATCTCTTCGCATCTTTCCCATCGGATCGACCGAAATAACACACGATATCGCGCTCGGGTTCAAAATTACCCTCGAAGAAGCTGACGAAATAAAGCTTGGACGGAACACCGCAAATGTTCCGCGCGGCCGCGTTGAAGAAATTGTGCGGGAAGTGCTTTTTGATATATTTGAACTTATCGAAACACATCTTAAAAAAATAGGCAGAAACGGGCTTCTTCCCGCCGGCATCATCCTGACCGGCGGCGGTTCCGCAATCCATGGCATTGAAGAAATCGCTCGGCAATCGCTCCGCCTTCCCGCCCGCGTCGTCATCCCGTCTTTCTCAATCAGGCAAAAAAAGGGAGAAAAAGCATGGTCCCCATCGCGCCCGTTCGACGCCTCGTGGACAACTGCGCTTGGACTTTGCATGGCCGGCAAAGAACGCATCGGGGAATATGCGGCAGACAAACCCTGGGACCGCCTCAAAACGCAACTTCTTTCATTTATAAAAAAATATCTTCCTTAAAGCCTGCAAAAATGAATTATGAAAACCGCGAATGCGGCTTTAGCATTTTTTTGCTTTTTTTGACTCATCTGTTATGCTACTATTATAAAGATAACGATAAACAACCTTACGAAATTATACAGTTTTCTCCATGCCAAAAATTAACCCTGAAATTGAAACATTTGCCCGCATAAAAGTCATCGGCGTTGGCGGCTCCGGAAAGGGCGCAACCAACCACATGATCAACTCCAAAGTAAAAGGGGCTGAATTTATCGTAATGAACACCGATGCGCAGGATCTTCACCATTCCCTCGCGCGAAGAAAAATACACATCGGAAAAAACCTGACGCGCGGGCTTGGCACGGGCATGAACCCCGATCTGGGGCGGCAAGCGGCTGAAGACACAAAAGAAGAAATCCAAGAAGTGCTTAAGGGGTCCGATATGGTTTTTATTACAGGCGGCATGGGCGGCGGCACCGGCACCGGCGCAAGCCCTATTGTTGCGCGCATCGCCCGCGAGCTTGGGGTGCTTACGGTCGCCGTTGTGACGAGGCCGTTTTACTTCGAAGGTTCCCAGCGTGCCCGCGTCGCGGACGAAGGACTCGCGTCGCTCTCGAAAGAAGTTGACGCATTAATCGTCATCCCGAACGACCGCATACTTTCCGTTGTCGACAAAGATACGACATTCAAAAATGCGTTTGCCATGTCCGATGAAGTCCTCCGCCAAGCGGTTGAAGGCATTTCGGATCTTATCACCACGCCGGGAATCATTAACGTAGACTTTGCGGACATCAAAGCGGTCATGGCGAACGCGGGTTCCGCGCTTATCGGCATTGGATCCGCAACCGGAGAAAACCGCGCGACACTCGCCGCAAAAGCCGCCATCAATTCCCCTCTTCTCGATATATCGATAAATGGAGCGAAGGGCGTCCTTTTTGCAATCGCGGGCGGAGAAGATATGGGCATGCATGAGATTCAAGACGCAGCAAAAGTCATTACCGAATCCATCGATCCCGAAGCAAAAGTTATATTCGGCGCCATTAAGGATGACAAATTGAAAAAAGGAGAGATCAAAGTAACGGTTATCGCATCAGGTTTTGACGACAACTCCATCTTGGTTTCCGGAACCTTATTCGAAAACCCCTCTCCCCGCATGACCGAAACCATCCCCGAGCCGCCTGTCCAAAATGACGAACAGAAAGAAAGAAACTATTTTGAAGAAATAAATCCGCGCAGAAACCGCACCGTTCCGGAACGCGAAAATATTCGCAAACGCGGCGCGGATGAAGATGACAAAGACGACGACGAATGGAGCGCGATGCCCGCGTTTCTCCGTCGTTCGCGATTAAAATAAACCAATATCAACACTATGCATGATCTCATTATAATCGGCGGGGGGCCGGGGGGGACGGCGGCCGCGGTATATGCGGCGCGAAAACGCTTGAAATCTCTTCTCATTGTAGAAAAATTCGGCGGGCAGTCCGATGTATCCCCCGATATCCAAAACTGGATAGGAACCGTCTCCATATCGGGCTCCGATCTCGCGGAAGCTTTTAAAAAGCACGTTCTGGCATACAAAGACGACGTGCTTCAAGTTATGGAAGGAGAACGGGTTATCGGCATAGAAAAAATAGAAGGGGGCTTACGGGTGAAAACAAACATGGACAACCACGCCTTCGACACAAAAACAATCCTTATTACGACAGGATCAAGCCGCCGCAAGCTCAAAACGCCCGGGGCGGAAGAATTTGAAGGAAAAGGCATCACATACTGCGCGACCTGCGACGGACCCCTTTTTACCGGAAAAAAAGTAGCGGTCATCGGGGGCGGGAACGCGGGCTTTGAAACAGCGGCACAGCTCCTCGCTTATACCGATTCCGTCACGCTTCTTCAGTTCAACGACAAGTATGATGCGGACGCCATTACAACGCAAAAAGTGCTTTCTCATCCGAAAATGAAAGGCGTTTTGAACACGGAAACCGTGCGAATTGAAGGCGACACATTTGTTAAATCAATAACCTACAAAGACCGCGCTTCGGGAGCTGAAACCACCATCCCGGTTGAGGGCGTCTTTGTGGAAATCGGGCAAGTTCCGGCAACGGGGTTTGTCAAAGATCTCGTCGAAATGAACAAATTCGGCGCGATTGTCATTGATCCGCGCACACAAAAAACATCGGTTCAAGGCATCTGGGCCGCCGGGGACTGCACGGACGTCCTCTACCATCAAAATAACATCGCCGCCGGTGATGCTGTTCGCGCGCTTGAAGATATCTATAATTATCTCCATTTGCAATAACAGCCTTTGATTTTTTTCTCCTATTGCTATACTTTGGGAAGTTCGGCCCTAAGACCATGTCGATGATATGATGAAGAGTCTGGACAAACTCAAGGAAACTCTTATTTTCTGCTCGAAAGTGGGACTATGCGGAATGTTTATTGTGGCAGTCTTCGTCTATTTTGGATCATTGCCTCCGCTTTTCCTTTTCATCGGGCTTATGACAACTATTTCTGCGGTTGCATATGCCAGTACCATGCTCGTTTGGCATAAAATGTTAGAAACCAAATACCAATAATCAAAAATTACACCGCCCTAGAGCATGTTCAAAAACTCTTGACTACTGCGAATTCATGTTGCGGGCTGCAAACGGCGGCTCGGAAAGACTCAAAATATCAACAATATTCTTCGCTT
>JAKEFN010000066.1 GCA_022616085.1 bacterium | reverse complement strand
TTTTTTGATGCTTATTTACGTCACTTATCCACAGTTTTGTATTTTGGGATATAGTGGTATATAATTTAAATAAAGTGGGAAGGAGTGGGAGATATTAGAATTACATCCGCCTGCGTTTCATTTTTTATGAACTTTGGCGGATGTGGGGCTAATCCCGCACAATACGGCCATGCTTGTAGGGGAATACATACATGTTTTTGATTCCAAAAATCGCATTTCGCTTCCGGCAAAATTCCGAAAAGAGATGGGAGGGAAGGTGATCATTACCTACGGTTTGGACCGGTGTTTGTTTGTCTACCCGCTTTCGCAGTGGAAAAAAGTGACGGAAAAGCTCTCGGAACTCTCGATCGGAAATAAGGATACGAGAAGCTTCATCCGCCTTTTGCTTGCGGGCGCGACCGAGGCGGACATTGATTCCGTGGGGCGCATGCTGATTCCGGAGACCCTTAAATCCTTTGCTCATATCGAGGCTCGCGCGGTCGCAATCGGCGTTCATACCCGCGTGGAGCTCTGGGGCGAAGAGGCATGGAATGAATATAGGAGCGGAGCGGAGAAAGACGCGGACGTTCTGGCTGAAAAACTCGGAGAGATAGGGCTTCTATGACAGATACTCGGCATATTTCAGTTCTCTCCGGTGAAGCGATACAAGGGCTCGGTATCCGCCGCGGGGATGTCATTCTTGACGCAACGCTCGGCGGCGGCGGCCATAGCGAAGAAATATGCGAAAAAATTGGGAAAGAAGGGACGCTCATTGCAATAGATATCGATAGTGGCGCGATCGAACGCGCAAAAAAGCGGCTTTCGGCGAAATCCTGCAAAAAGGAATATATACAGGGTAATTTTCGCCAGATAACGGAGCATCTTCATTCTCGAGACATCAAGAATATTGACGGGGCGCTTTTTGATCTCGGTTTGAGCTCCGATCAGCTTGAACAGTCGGGAAGGGGTTTTTCTTTCCAGAGAGAAGAGCCTCTCATTATGACCTTAAATGATAATCCGGAAGAACACGCGCTTACGGCGGAGGAAATCGTAAATGATTGGGATGAAGAGAATATTGCCGCGGTCATTGCCGGTTTCGGGGGAGAGCTATACGCGAAAAGCATCGCACGGCATATCGCGGAGGCGCGTTTGGAGCATCGGATAACGACGACGACAGAGCTTGTCCGCATCATAGAGAAAAGCGTCCCCGCATGGTATCGGCATAAGAGAATTCATTTTGCCACCAAGACTTTTCAGGCGCTTCGCATCGCGGTAAACGACGAGCTCGGCGCGCTCTCGGAAGGCTTGAGGTCCGCCTTTGAAGCATTGAGAGTCGGGGGGCGTATCGCGGTTATCTCGTTCCATGAGCACGAAGATCGGATCGTTAAGCATTTTTTGAGGGATCTTTCTCGCGAATCAAAAGCTCTCGGCATCACCAAAAAACCCATTACGCCCTCTTATACGGAAATAAAAAATAATCCCCGCGCTCGGAGCGCCAAGCTCCGTATCGCGGAAAAAACAGCATAGACATTTTGATATTTGAAAAAACCTATGACGCGGCTCATACAATTTCATACGGCACAGGAGAAGTTTTTTTGGGTTTTGTGCACCCTCCTTTTTGCCATTTCTCTCATTTACGCGTATTTTGTAAATGGGACGATTCTTTCGGTCGTGGAGCGCGAACGCCTCGAAAAAGAAAAAACCGCACTTTCATCAAGTGTTGGAGCGCTTGAGTCCGAGTATTTGTCCTTGAGGAACGGCATCAGCTTTGAGTACGCGGAGATGGTCGGTTTCAAACAGGCGGATGAGCCGATATTCGTATCGCGGAAAGCATTCGCACAGAATGGGTTCTAATTTTCGAATACATCTATTGTTTTCTTTTTTTGTTTTGTTTGCGGCAGCGCTTGTCGCGCGGCTTTATTTTGTCCAAATTATCCACGGCGAATACTATGCCGAACGGGGGGAGAATCAATACGTGACGCCTTCCGACAACGTGTTCAACCGAGGTTCTATTTTTTTTACTGAAAAAGACGGGGATCTCGTCTCCGCCGCCACGCAAAGGAGCGGTTTCGCCCTTTTTATCAACCCTGGAATACTCAAAGACCCCGAACACGCATACAGTCAAATTTCCAAAATTATCCCGCTTGATCGAGAATCGTATTTTATCAAAGCACGCAAAAAGAACGACCCATACGAAGAAATAGCCCGCAATATCGGGCGCGAAGATACGGAGGCAATTCTTTCTCTCGCTCTTACGGGCGTTGGCGTGAGGAAAGACAAATGGCGTTTTTATCCGGCTGGAAGCTCTACCGCGCACGTGCTTGGTTTTGTCGGTTTTGATGGGAGTGATCTCTCGGGCCGGTATGGATTGGAGCGGTATTATAACGACGAACTCATGCGCGAGGACGGAGGCCCCGCAATCAATTTTTTCGCTGAAGTTTTTTTGAGCCTGCGCGATGCGGTGTTCCAAAAAGATGCGGAGAGGGAAGGCGATCTTGCGCTTACGATTGAGCCGTTCGTGCAATCGTTTCTTGAGGACGAGCTTCTCTCGCTTCACAGAAAATATTCTCCCCGCGAATCGGGAGGCATCATCATGGACCCTCGTTCCGGCGCAATCTATGCCTTGAGCTCTCTTCCGACTTTTGATCCGAATAATTATTCTTCCGTTCCCGATCAAGCTGTTTTTACCAACCCTTTGATCGAAAACGTCTATGAGATGGGTTCAATCGTGAAGCCTCTCACTATGGCGGCCGCTTTGGATACAGGATCAGTTACCTCCGAGACGACTTATTATGATGCGGGGTATCTCACGCTCAACAGCTCCCGCATCGAGAATTACGACGGCAAGGGGCGGGGGACTGTCGACATGCAGGAAGTGCTGAATCAATCGCTCAATACGGGTGTTGTTTTTGCCATGCAAAAAATGGGAAAGGATACGTTTCGGAGATATATGCTCCGATTCGGCATTGACGAAGAGACCGGCATTGATCTTCCCGGCGAAGTGCATGGCCTTGCCGATAACCTCGAAAGCTCCCGCGATATCGAATTTGCGACCGCATCATACGGACAGGGCATTGCGACTACCCCTATTGCGATCACGCGCGCTCTGGCATCTTTGGGAAACGGCGGCATGCTTGTAACGCCCTATCTGGTAAAAGAAATACGGGGCACAAATGGACTCAAAAAGAGCATACAGCCTCTCCCGGGCGTTCGCGTCATACAAGAAGAAACATCGGAAGAAATCACCCGCATGCTCGTAAATGTCGTCGATAAAGCGCTTCTCGGGGGGACGGTCAAACTCCCGCATTACGCAATCGCGGCAAAAACAGGAACGGCGTCCATGGCGGATCCGGTCAATGGGGGGTATTATAAAGACAGGAATCTTCATTCATTTTTCGGATATTTTCCCGCATATGATCCGCACTTTATCGTATTCTTGTATGCGGTGCATCCGAAGGGCGTGCGTTATTCTTCGGAGACTTTGACCGAGCCGTTTATGAATATCGCCAAATTTCTCCTCAATTATTATGAAATACCGCCGGATAGGTGATAAAAAATCAAAAATGAAAAACTTTTTTAAGAAGATTGTTATCGCGGCGCTCACCGCTGAAGCGAAAATCGTCATTAGAAGATACAATCCGCGGATAATTGCTGTTACAGGAAGCGTGGGAAAAACATCCGCAAAAGACGCGATCTTTGCCGCGCTTAAAGGTTCGAAGAAAGTTCGAAAAAGCGAAAAAAGCTACAATTCGGAGTTTGGCGTGCCACTTGCGATCCTCGGCTGCCGTTCGGGATGGAATAATCTTTTATTTTGGCTTTACAATTTGGCGAGGGGCGCTTGGCTCGCTTCTTTTTCCAATTCCGACTATCCCGAAATGCTGGTTCTCGAAATCGGGGCCGATCATCCGAATGATATAAGAAAAATAACATCATGGCTCAAACCCGATGTCGCCGTCGTAACGCGTTTCCCCGAGGTGCCGGTGCATATAGAATTTTTTGGTTCGCGCGAGAGTGTGATAGCTGAAAAAGCGCATCTCGTCCGCGAGCTCAAACAGAACGGGACATTCATTGCCAATTATGACGATGACGAGGTGATGGCTCTGCGAAGTTTGACGGATGCGAGGACGTTTACGTTCGGCATGCGGCTCGGTGCAGACGTTCTCGGATCACATCCGCAATTCATCATGTCTCACGGGGAGAGGGGAACACCCATCGGCATAACTTTTCGGATCGATTATAAAGGTTCAAGCATTCCGGTCCGAATATACGGGGTTCTCGGGCGTCACCATCTCTATCCGGCGCTCGCGGCGCTCGCCGTTGCCATAAACGAAGGCGCTGATCTTCTCTCCGCCGTTCAAGCGCTTGAAACATTTGAAGCGCCGACGGGACGAGGGCGGATAATCGCGGGCATAAAGGGCGCCACTATTATTGACGATTCATACAATGCTTCTCCCGTTTCCATGCGCGCCACGCTTGAAATGCTCAAAGATGTCCCGACAGAGGGGAGACGCATTGCTGTTTTGGGCGACATGAAAGAGCTCGGCATCCATACGAACGAAGAGCATGAGAAACTGGGACGCTTCGCCGCGGCGACCCTGGACATACTCGTCACGGTCGGGCCTTTTGCAAAGGGGATCGCAAAAGGCGCGCTTGCGGCTGAAATGAGCGAAAAAAATATTCTCCAATTCGATGATTCACGCGAGGCGGGAAAGTTTTTGGAATCGGTCATATCCGAAGGCGATCTTATCCTCGTCAAAGGATCGCAGGCAATACGGATGGAACGCGTAACGGAAGAGCTCATGGCTGAACCATGGCGGGCAGGAGAGCTTCTTCCGCGGCAGGAAAAGGAATGGCTGAATCATCTACAGAATCATTGACATTTATAGATAAATAATGTAGAATTATATATAAATTTTGCTCTTGTTTAAATTAAGGAGAAAAATCATGAAAAAATTCATGATGCCTTTTCTAATAATCTCGGGCATAATCATCGCGGGAACATACGCGATGGAATATGTCCAAAAAGAAGGAGTGGGAGAGGGACCCCAAACAGCCGCCAAGGAAGAGGTTAGGTGGAGTGTAATGCTCCGTCGCCTTGACCAAAACGGTCACGAAACCTCCCGGGCTCATCACAGGAGGGTCCGGGTCCATTCTCTCACGGATGAGGGAATCCGCTTCGATTACTATGATACGAAGCGGAGAGGGTGGGTTTCGGCAGACCTTTCGCAGGTGGACAAATGCACCATCCGAAAGGGAGGCAAAGACCAAGGCTTCGGGGGGGAACATCCGCTTTACGGCGGTATCATTGAATTCCCCGAGGTCAGTCTGAGAGAGGGCGCGATTTGCCTGGAAAAAAAAGAAGGCGCCCCATTTCGGGGCTATGCCGGCTTCCCAACCGCAGGAAGCGGGGTCGCGGTCTACGAGTTTTATCTCGGGGCCGAGACCGAGGATGGAGGCGAGGCATCCATCCTCGATAAAGTCATGGGGTGGGGGCTTTTCGGTCTCCTCCTCTGGGGTCTTTTTGTGAAGTTCCTCCTGTAGGATGAACTTCATCTGGCGGACAGCATGCTACTGTCCGCCTTTTTTTATACATGCTATGATATAAATTATGTCTGAATATTATAATCCGAAACGTTCGCGCAATATTTTTGATCCGCATGACCCGAAACCTTTTAAGATAAGCAGATCGAAGATAGATCTTTTTGTGGAGTGTCCGCGCTGTTTCTATTTGGACCGCCACCTTGGTGTCGGACGCCCGCCTGGATTTCCTTTTAACCTGAACTCCGCGGTTGACCATCTTCTCAAAAAAGAATTTGATATTCATCGAGTCAAGGGCGATCCGCATCCCCTGATGACACATTACGGCATTGATGCGAAGCCTTTTTCGCATCCTGATCTTGACCGTTGGAGGGAGAATTTTGTCGGCGTGCAGTACCTCTACGAGCCGGGAAATTTTATCGTAACGGGCGCGGTCGACGATGTATGGGTGAATCCCGAAGGCGAGCTTATCGTTGCCGACTACAAGGCGACTTCCAAGGATACCGAAATAACGCTCGATGCTCCGTGGCAGGACGGCTACAAGCGGCAGATGGAAGTGTATCAGTGGCTTCTCCGGAGTAACGGATTTTCGGTATCGAACACCGGCTATTTTGTGTATGCAAACGGGAAACGCGACCGAGAAGCGTTTGACGGGAGGCTTGAGTTCGATATTACGCTTATTCCTTATACCGGTTTGGATACATGGGTCCCGAAGACGCTCAATGATATCCGCGCATGCCTTGAATCGGAAAAAATCCCGATTCCGAATAACACCTGCGATTATTGCCGATATCGGAAGGCGGTAAAAGATAAGATTAAGGATCACGGCGAAGGAAAAAATAATTAGAGCATGTTCAAAACTCTTGACTACTGCGAATTCATGTTGCGGGCTGCAAACGGCGGCTCGGAAAGACTCAAAATATCAACAATATTCTTCGCTTTCCTCGTCGCATTTTCGCCTCGCACCATGAATTCTCGCTACGTCAATAGTTTTTTCACAAGCTCTAAAGTGTTTTTTCGAAAAATGCGGCGAGCGCATCTTCTGCTCTGCGCGGGATGTCGCCATGAAGGAGTCCTTCTATTTTGTAATATTCGGCGCGGGGATTTTTTGAAAGCGCGTTTTTGATTACCGCGCCGTGGCTTGGCGGAATAACGGTATCGGCATTGCTATGCATGATGAGAACGGGGATATTGATTTTTTCCGCCGCGCGGACAGGGGATTTTGTTGTCAGGGATTCGCCAAAAGCCGCGCGCGCCCAAAGAAGCATCAGTTCCACAAGCGCTTTATGTATGACAGGCAAGCGTTCCCTGTAGGTTTCTTCTCCAAGCGTTTTGAGATCGGAAAATGATGCATAGCTTGCGGCCGCCGAAATACGCGAGTCTCCCGCCGCGGCCATAAGCGCTATTCCCCCGCCAAGCGAGAATCCGAAGACGCCGATGCGATCAAATCCGCGCTCCGAGAGATACGTGACTGCCTGCGAAAGATCACCGGTTTCTTTGATGCCGAGCGTTGTGAATTCGCCGCCGCTTTCCCCGAAGGACCGGAGATCCATGAGAAGAAGAGCAAAATCTTCGTGGAGCGGCACAGCAAGAGAGAGCATATCGGATTTTTCTGTGGGATACCCGTGAAGCATGATAATCGCGGACTTCGGTTTTGTATCGTTTGCCGCGGGGATGAACCATCCTGCGAGGCGCGTTCCGTCTTCCGCAATGACCTCGATATCTTCGGCCGCAAGGAGAAAATCTTCCGGTTCAAAGGGGATATCAATATGCGGCGGTTGTATGATCCGATAGAAATTCCAGATGGAAATAATAATAAATCCGGCGATAAATATTCCGGCATAGATAAAAGTTTTTTTTGCGCTCATGTATTACAAGTATATACTATTTATATGATTGAGTCTGTAGGCATCGGTTTTATTTTTTCCGCTTTTGTTGCCGGAGTTATCACTTTTTTTGCTCCATGCACGCTCCCGCTCGTTCCGGCATATCTCGGTTTTATAAGCGGAGTCCGTCCGGAAGAATTGAAAGATTCGAAACAAGCATCCGTATCGAGAAGGAAGATACTCAAAAACGGCATTTTTTTTGTTCTTGGCTTCTCGATCGTTTTTATCCTACTTGGAATGTTCGCGGGATTTATCGGGTCGCTTCTTGCGGATATTCAAATATGGGTTTCAAGGATTGGAGGCTTGCTCATTGTCGTCTTCGGGCTTATGCTGATCGGCGCCGTAAAAGTCCCGTTCCTTTTGGCGGAACGCCGCTTGAAAATCCCGTCTTTTGTCTCGGTTGGCTCTCCGGCGGCGTCATGCCTCATCGGAGCGATATTTGCATTCGGCTGGACTCCCTGCGTAGGCCCTGTCCTTGGGGCGATATTTTCGCTTGCCGCAACGTCCACGACCGTTTTCAAAGGAGCATTCCTTCTCGCCGTGTTTTCGCTTGGTCTTGCCATTCCTTTTCTTGCGCTTGCGCTCGCGTTTTCTAAGGGAGCGGAATATATAGGGGCAACTTCAAGGTATCTGCCGTGGGTTTCCTTTATTGGAGGCGTTTTTCTCATCGCTATCGGCATGCTTCTTATGTCAGGAAATCTTGGGATTTTGATTGCGTGGGGATATGCTCTTTTTGATTTTTTCGACTATGAGAGGATAGAACAGTATCTATGATGTCTATAGGGCGTTTTTGGGGCGATGAGACAGCGCGCTTGCGGTTTTTGCCCCCTTTTGATAGTATGGATTTTAAATATGGAGAAAGATGTTATGTATGATATAGAAGATGAGGCTTCGAGCGCTGACGGCTCTACCGAAAGGAAGGTGTATGAGATTGGATTCCACCTTATTCCTACGATTGCAGACGAGCATATCGCCCAAAAAGTCTCTATAATAAAAGAGTTCATAGGAGATATGGGCGGTTTTGTTATTTCAGAAGGAGAGCCGAGAACGGTGCAGCTCGCGTATCCCATGTCGAAGGTGATTGCGAACAAAAAGCATTATTTCAAGACAGCGTATTTCGGGTGGATAAAATTTGAGATGGCGCCTCTGTCCGTGGACCTGTTGAAGAATAAAGTGCAAAATTCCGAAGATATATTTCGTTTTATCATAATCTCCGCGTCCCGAGAGAGCTTTGCGCCGGTCATCCGACCGCTTTTTCGGTCCGTTCCTCGAAAGAGAGAAGATACAACTTCGAAAAAAGCCGCACCGGCTATGACCGAACAAGAAGCCCTCATGACGCCGGAAGAGCTTGATAAGACAATTGAAAATCTCATCATAGAATAATTTTAATGCGTTATGTATTTAAATAAAGCGATTCTTATAGGAAATCTGACTCGCGATCCGGAGCTCAAATCTCTTCCATCGGGATTCCCCGTTGCCGAATTCGGTCTCGCGACCAATAGGGTTTGGAAGGACCGGGACGGCAACCGGAAGGAGGATGTCGATTTTCATAATATTGTCGTCTTCGGGCGCCAGGCGGAAACGACGGCCCAATATTTGAAAAAAGGGAGTTCGGCTCTTATAGAAGGGCGTATCCAGACGAGAAGCTGGGATGGCCAGGACGGGGTGAAGCGATATCGAACGGAAATTGTCGCGGACCGCATACAATTCGGGCCGAGAAAAGAAGGCGGATCTTTTGCTCCCGCTTCTCCTGTAGAAGGATCCGGCGGAGTTTCGGTTTCAAGGCCGGCGAATAAAAAAGAGCCGCCGAAAGACGATCCCGGTCTTGAGACAATTCAGTATCCGGAGGAGGAGATCAATCCTGACGATATTCCATTTTGATCTCCAATCGTTCATTATCCAACCGTTAACCTTATATCATATCCATGAAACACGTTGATTATAAAGACATAGAGATGCTCAAAAAATATGTGAATCCCCATTCGCGCATTTTGAGCAAAAAAAGAACAGGCATAGGCACGCGCAACCAGCGGCGCATCGCCAAAGCAATCAAACGCGCCCGTTTTATGGGGTTATTGCCGTTCGTGTCGCGATAGAGCTTGTGAAAAAACTATTGACGTAGCGAGAATTCATGGTGCGAGGCGAAAATGCGGCGAGGAAAGCGAAGAATATTGTTGATATTTTGAGCCTTTCC
>JAKEFN010000065.1 GCA_022616085.1 bacterium | reverse complement strand
CCTAGCGTTGAGGTTGCGGTGGTTGTTCCGGTAAAGTATGCCCCGACTATTTCTCCGACAACGGAAAGAGCGGCGTAGGGAGAGGTGGTGCCGATGCCGACCCTCCCCGCATCAGGGTCTACAACAAAGTCAGAAGTATCCACAGTAAGCCCCCCCGCAAGAGTGGTGGTGGCGGTTCCCGAAGTGGCGGTGAAGTAGCTTGAGACGGTTTCTCCGACCACGGAAAGAGCGGCGTAGGGAGAGGTGGTGCCGATGCCGATGTTGCCGCCATCAACAATCGTAAAGACCTCCGTAACGCCATCAAAAAGATTTATTATATCCCCCGTCCCCGATTGCGTAAGCGTAAGAAATGTTCCAGAGCTTGTCGTCGCATTCGATGCATCGGATCGCAAAAACTGCTCTGAAGAAAGCCCGTCAATTTTGTCTGCCTCAAGAGCCGCCGGAGCCGCACCGATGCGTTTCCGTGGCGTCATCTCTCCGTCCCATGAGGGCGTCCCGCCAGTTCCTCCCACTTCTACGCCAAGATAGAGCGTCTGATTGAAATCAACTCCGGTGAATGCCGTCGTGCTCCCGAGAAGCACGCTGAAGAGTCCGTCGGTTACCGTTACCCGATCCGCCCCGCTCCACGTTTCAGTCCATAAAGATGAACCGCCGCTCACCGCCGTATACAGATTGAAGCGGAGATTATAATTTCCGTTTGAAACAACCGCGCCGGAAGAATCGGTCAGTTTTCCCTGATAATTTATTTGCTGATTGATAGCCGCGTCCGCGGTTAAAAAAGAAAAACCGAGCATGCTCGCCATGCTTATAAGTATGAAAGCGGCAAGTATTAAATATGCGGGATTTTTTTTATGCATCTCTTTTTTTTCTCTTTCTTCTCATAATAACTAGAAGTCCGATAATAATAAATAGGACAAATGCGGCGGCAAGAATAGAAAGCGGAAGGGGGGCATACGGAAACTCAAAAACGCCTTCTTCAATCGGAAATATTCCTTCAGCGTTTACTGTCCCCGATACGCGCCCAATCGCCTGATTTTCAAAATCGAGAATAGTCGCAAAAAAAGTATATGACCCCGATTTGGGAAGCGGCGCGATGGTTGCCTCATATTTCGTTTTTTCCCGATTCACATGCAAAAGAAAGGTAAATGTTTTCTCGCTCTCTTCCGGATCGACAAAAGTAAGAGCTATGGTTTTCAGTATTTCCGGAACGCGCTCGTAATCAAGCTCTATGGTGAGATTTTCGCCTCGCACGATATAAACCGCTCCACCCACAAAGGGGAGTTCTTCTCCCTTCTGAATGAAGCGGAAATCTCCGATGGAGAGCGCCCGAACCCGCTCATCGGGTATTTCGGGCGGCGTTATCGGAATCTCGTGAATATCTGTATCCGGAGGAAAGGATGGCGGCAGAATCGGACCGAAAATTTCCGGAAACGGTTTCCCTATAATCGCGGAAGCGATGGCGCCCGACGAGTAAAAGCCGCTTCGATCGCGCGCGAAGGCTGTATAGTAATAACGAACTCCCTCTTTTACATTGCGATCAAGGAGAGATTCCGAATCGCCGCTGTCATAGGCAACCGACCCTTCAAAAGGAGTCAGAGGGTAAAACGATTCGGAACGCATGATGCGAACGCCGTCAAAGTCGCTCTCATCGGGATTTCTCCATTCGAGAAGAATTGCCATATCGTTCGGCACGGGAGTCGCGGAAAAATTTCGCACATTCGCAGGCGGCTCGGTATCTGTTGTAAGGGGGGTTTCGAATGAACCCGTAAAAGGGGCGGCTTCCATTCCCGAAGAATCAACGGCCTCAATCAAGAAAAAATATGTCTTCCCCGGAGTGAGATCTCCGATGCGCATTGAATGCTCTTCAAGGAATGAATCTTCAAAAAGCGTGCCAAGCTCAAAACTGTTTGTCTCTCCCCATGACAGTGTGGACTTCCCCCCGCGGCTCGTCTTCCACGCAATCTCTGCGTCAAACGAAGTCGGCGCACTCAAAACATCTGTAATCTGAAAAACGTCCGATTCACTTTCGGTTGTTCCGCTTGAAGTCGCTGTCTCGCTTGAAACCGTCCCTCCTCCGCCTCCTCCCGAAGATGAAGACGGCGGGGGAGAAGATGGCGGCGGAGGTGTCGCCGTCACCGATGCCGACTGCTGATAGCCGGCATTTACGATAAAGGAATCGCTCTCTCCGCGCCCTGTGCCTGATTCGCCGCCGGTATCTTCGATGATGTAATTCGACGATTGCCCGAATCTCCCCATCGCATTCATACTGTCCCGCTCCAAACGATAGTTTGCGGAGCTTGCAACATATGCGGCGGCATTATGCGCGCAGAAAATAAAAAGAACTGCGGCGATAATAATCCTATGAAAATTTTTTCTTAAAAAAATGTTTTTTGCCATATAATTGTCTATAAAAACTTCTACGGTATGGGCACCAGTACATACATATATTCTTCTTCCGATGCACCCGACCGGAATACGGGGCGAATGACGCCGCTTGTTCCCGAAGGGTCTGGAAATACCTCCACCTCGTCCGAAAAACTTGCTTTTATATTTTTCAAAAATTCCTGATCGGCACCCTCATCGCCGGTGGAAGGAACCACGATAATTCCCTTTTGGGAAGAATTTTCTTTTGCCGGTATGCCATTCTCTTCAGGCGCGGGCGGAACATCTGCTTTCCCGAAAAAAGCTATCTTTATTCCCTCCGAAATAGCGAGGAAAAAAGATTGCATCGCATCCGAAGCCGTATTGATTATCTTTGAAAACATATTCGTTGCTCCTTTGGCAGTCTTCGCTGATTCTTCAATCGTAACTCGCGCCCCCTCCCCAAACGTTTCAAAAATACCATCGTTCCCCTTGTCGATAACGCCGCTTGACGGAACCTGCGCAGATAGAGAGCTCTCCTCTATGCCCGCGATACTCCAAATCTCTCCCCCGAAAACAAACGCCCCTCGATGAATGTTTTGCATGAACAAAATAGGCGCTTCGAGCGTATGCGCATAGATCGAGGCGATCGTGTTTGCAGATGCGCGGGCGAACATCCCTCCGCTTTCGCTATGCGCAACGAGTCCGAAGAGACATGCAAAAGCAAGTCCGGTCAAAAAAAGGCGCGCAATCGCATTAAGAAACGACGAAAACGTTTGCGCATCTGCTCTTTTTACGTCCAATCTTTGTGCCGTTGATTTTTTTTCATTGAACGAAAAAAGACCTTCCTCCGTATCAAAAATATGCCGGTCGTTTCGACGGGCTTCGAGAGATAAGATTCTTGTCTTGTCTCCAGAATAAAGTTCACTTTTCATTATGTGTTTTTTACTCCTCACTTTTAAGAATACCATTTGCAAAGAAGGTTTTTT
>JAKEFN010000064.1 GCA_022616085.1 bacterium | reverse complement strand
GGAAAGCGAAGAATATTGTTGATATTTTGAGCTTTCCGAGCCGCCGTTTGCAGCCCGCAACATGAATTCGCAGTAGTCAAGAGTTTTTGAACATGCTCTAGTGTATCGTTTGTGAGGGTTACCTAAGACCGCTCGAGTATCCTTCGGTCTTGGGTCTTTTTTTTACTTGCGGCGAGAAGAACCTATGCCGCGTCATTGCCGTGGTAATCATAAAAACAAACCCAAATGCAAGAAATTTCTCAAAAAGGCCGAGCTCAAAAACATCTGTCATAACGGATGCCAAAATCAATGCGAGAGACAAAAGTCCGTATTTTACATATGCAATGACTGGCGTATCTTTCCTTCCGGCGACAGACTGAAGTATCGTCTCTTGGATATAAGAAGGGAAAGCAAAAAGAAGAAGTGGTGTAAAAATTAAAACGAAATACTCCATAAAAAAAGTATAGCATGGGCACATATGCACATAAAAAAATATGAGGCAAGATAAAGTTGGTATATAATAAAAACCATGGAAACAAATAGGGGTGGAAAGGCCGCGGCAATATCTCTCGCTATTGCAGTAATCCTCATTGTGGCGCTTTTTGCAGGGCTTGTGTCGGCGCGGAGAGATCTCAAAGAAACAAAAAAACACACAGAAGAGCTTGAAACCGCGCTTTCGAATATGGAACGGGAACTCTCGGTCACCGAAGAAACAGTCCGCCTCATAAAAAAAGAACTCGCGGACGAACGGAAAAAAGGTGTGAGTATCATTCTCCCCATATCTCCCCCGCTTCAAACCGAAACCGCCGCCGTGGCTACCGGCACGCCGACAGCGACGTCTCCGTAACGCGCTTTTTGACGCAGATACATATTCATGCTATATTTGAAGCCGTCCTTTGGACGTTGAAATCCCAAAAAGGGGGTGTGCATTGTCACGCTACGACCAGCCATACGGGCTTCTCTATTTTGAGCGGGACGAAAGTCTTGCTAAGCGAATTTTCTCACGCCTTAAGAAAAACGGGGATGAATTCGAACTGATTAAAATAGAAGAAATCGTTTTTGCGAATAAAGAAATTATGCCGCGTATTCCCAAAAATATTCGCGGCAAAGATATTTTTCTTCTCCTGAGCATGAACGAGCCGGACCCCAATACAGCGCTCATAAGGCTATTCCTCACTTGCAGAACAATAATAGGGTCCTCGATCAATAAATTTATTGCTGTATTGCCGTTCCTCGCATATCTTCGGCAGGATAGAAAAAAAGACGGACGAGTTCCGATCTCCGCCCGCGATATTGCGAAACTGATTGAGATCGGGGGGGCTGACCAAGTCGTCACTTTTGATCCGCATACAGATCAGGCAGAAGGATTCTTTGACGCCAAGGTTTCTGTTGCGAACCTCAAAGGAATGTCCGTCTATGTCCCGCACATATTAAGGGGCGGGCTAGAAAAAACCGCTGTTGTTTCAACTGACGCTGGCGGTGCCCAAAGAGCGCGCCGGCTTAGAGATATCCTTGAGGAAAAATCAGGGATTGAAATTTCGTACGCGATTATTGACAAAGAAAGAGCGGCAAAAGGCGGCGGGACAAAGGCGCACACCGTTGTTGGTGATGTGAACGGCCGCGACTGCATCATAGTGGATGACATGATAGACACCGGCGGTTCAATTGTAACGGCGTGTGAAATCTTGAGAAACCACGGGACACAGGACATATCCGTATATGCGACACACGGGATTTTCAGCCCGACTCCGAAAGAAAGCACTGAAGCGCGGCTTTCAAAACTCGGCATTCATGTAACGGTAACCGAGTCGATCTTGCGGAGTGCCGCATATCGAGAAAAAAACGCGGTGTGGCTTACAATACTCAATTACGACGAGCTGCTCGCCGAAGTGATCCACAGGATAACCACCGGCGAATCAGTGAGTGAGCTGTCATGACGGAAGAACTCAAAAAATATATTCGGTCGGTTCCTGATTTCCCGAAACCAGGTGTTCTCTTTTATGACATCGGTCCACTCCTTGCGGATCCCGAAACATTCGGGCGCGTGATAGACGAGATGGCCTCGTTATGGAAAGACGCCTCCATAGACTGCATTGGCGCGTTTGATGCACGGGGATTCCCTTTTGCGGGAGCGCTTACGCGCACCATGAACCTTCCTTTTTTTATGATCCGCAAAGCGGGCAAACTCCCGCCGCCGGTCGTTGAGGTCTCATACAACCTTGAATACGGCTCCGCGACAATAGCCGCGGGCACCGATACGCTTACACCAGCGAGAAATCGTGTGCTTCTCTTGGACGACGTGCTTGCGACTGCTGGCACGACAATTGCGGGATGCGATCTCGTAAGGGCGCTTGGCGGAGTCGTTGTCGGGTGCCAGTTTCTCATCGAAATCGGCGCGCTCCACGGCCGCGAGCGGCTCATGAACCATACCGCGCATCCGATTCACTCCTTAATCGTTTTATAAAAAAACCCCCGCCAAGAGCGGGGTTTTGCTTAACTATACGGCATCCGGAAGCGCTTGAAGCAACCGGATTGAATCTTTCAACGAATTTTGATTTTTAACGAAAAAGTTAATTCGAATTTATCGTTTATTTTTAAGGATAAAATGAATTTTCGGATTCACGTTCTACCCCGCATTTTCATTTCCGCTCTCTATAGGCAAGCGCTTCCATTACATGCCGATCGGCGATTTTTTCAGCGCCTTCAAGATCGGCAATGGTTTGGGATATTTTCATGACGCGATGAATCCCGCGGCTTGAAATATCGAGTTTCTCCGCGCCGCGTTCAAGAACACGAAGCGCGGAGGAAGAAAATGTTATTATCTCGCGAATGTCTTTTGCGTTCATTTCCCCGTTTTGGGCGATATTCTTTCCATATTTTAGAAATCTCTGGCGGGCAATGTTGCGCGCCGACACCGCCCGTGCCCGAAGATCTTCCGACCGATCTCCTGTGCCCTTCCCGCTGATAAGATCCCTGTGCTCAACCCGAGGAATCCGAACCCAGAGATCGATTCGATCAGCGATGGGCCCCGATATTTTGCGGCGGTATTGTATTGCCGCATATGGCGCGCACACGCACTCCTTGTTGCTTCCCGCATTTCCGCACGGGCACGGGTTCATTGCGGCAACGAGAATAAATCGCGCCGGGAACCGTTCTGTCGCTTTTGCGCGAGACACCGAGACAAACCCGTCTTCAAGGGGCTGTCGAAGCGCCTCAATAACGCGCCGATCGAACTCCGGAAACTCGTCAAGGAAAAGAACACCTCGATGCGCCAAGGTAACTTCCCCGGGACGCGGAGTAGTCCCGCCGCCAATTAACGAGGCGTATGAGGAAGTATGGTGCGGCGCGCGAAATGGGGGCGATATTATACCCTCTTTTTCAAGCGCGCCCGCAATTGACTGTATGCCGGCAACCTCAAGCGCATGAATGGGAGAAAGAGGGGGTAAAATACCCGAAAACGCCCGCGCCAAAAGCGTTTTCCCCGTACCTGGAGGGCCTATAAACGCAATATTGTGACCCCCGGCCGCCGCGATAAGAAGCGCTCGCTTAGCGGCCTCCTGTCCTACGATATCGGCCATATCAAATCCGTTCTTCACACCCTGCGTCTTAAGAGAACGCCGCGGCTCTTGTTTAATATTTTTGCTGTGCGGCCCGTCCTGGCCATCTTTTAACGTGAGATATTCGATAAGATCCGCGAGGGTCTCAACACCATAGACATTAATCCCGGACACAAGAGCGGCTTCCGCCGCATTTTCTTTCGGGACAAAAATATCATTAAATCCTTCTTTTCTGGCTTTTGCGGCAAGTATAAGGGCGCCGCGCGCGGGCATAAGCGTTCCGTCAAGGCCAAGTTCTCCGAAAAAAACTTTTTTCTCCGGCGAAAACGAAATATCCCCGGAAGCAAGAAGATACGCAAGCGCGATGGGGAGATCAAACAAGGGTCCTTCCTTTCGAATATCTGCCGGCGCAAGCGAAACCACAACCTTTCTGTTGTGGCTTTTGGGAGATTTAAAATTCGAATTTTTTATAGCGGATGAAACGCGGTCGCGCGATTCCTCTACAGCCTTATCGGGAAGTCCGACAATAGAAAAAGAATGAAGACCGTTCGTGAGATCAGCCTCGACGCGCACGATATGCGCCCTCAACCCGTGAACCTGCGCGCTGTATACGCGAGAGAAGTGCCTGGCGGTTGTCATTCGGGCACTATAACAAAAGGGGTCAAAAAAGTATAGAATCAGTGGAAAATAGCCGATACCCCGCTATTCCGCGTCAAGGTGCTTCTTACACGTCTTTGCAGAAGGGTTTGCCTTGAGACGTTCTTCTTCTATTTCTCCTCCGCATATTTCACATATGCCGAATGTGTTTTCGTCTATTTTTTTAAGCGCATCAAGAATATTGTTATATCTGTTTTCAAGTTCGGCCGTAATTGCCGCGCGCTCTTCATATTGTTCTATGGCGTCTGCTGCCTCGTTCTTGTCGGAACGGAGCACATCAATTTCGCCCGGCGTCGGCTCCCAATCTGCGGGGTTGCTTGGGTTTTTCCTGCCGACTGTTTTAAGCTCATTCTCAAGAACCGCCTTTTCCTCAAGAAGCCTTTGTTTAAATATGTTTATATTATTTGCCATGCTATGAAAGATACCAGGAATTTCACCCCTCTGCAACGCGTGAGAACGTGCGCGGTTTTACGGACTGATAATTGACGGGTCAAACGGCGGGGGAGGGAGGGTGACATCAGGAGGACCCGCCTCAACCGGCGGTTGCGCGGGGTTTGTCTGAACCCCTTCCGTTCCTATAATGGTATATTCCTCTTTGACGAGAGTGCCGGTAATAGCCCTGATAATAAGCCATGCGGCAAGGGCGATAACGATTCCCAAAATTGCATAGAAAAAAATATCGTGCGCTGTTTTGATGCGCGACGGATTCCCCTGCGATGCCATATAGAAAAATCCGGCGACTGTGAACGCAATGGCGGCAAGCGGAACGGCGATTGAAAAAATAAGAAAATCAATACCGCGCTCTATCATTAAAACGAACTGTGTAAGATCACAGTATAGAGCTTCTCTGTCCGGACACGAAAGCCCCGCGCCGCTGTCGGTAAAAACCTCCTCGACAACGGACGATGAAGCTTGCGAAACCTGCGGCGGTTTTTCTTCAATAACAATCTCAAGGGGTTTTGAGGTTGGCTCTGACGGTCCCGGGAGCTCTGGTTTCTCCTCGGGCACGATGGGCTCAACCGTCGGGCAATCGTCTCCGACAAGAACGACGAGGTCGGGATATCCGGAACCGAGCGGATTATCACACTTCTTAAAGCTTTCTTCTTGAGGAGGGCATGGCTCGTTTTTAGGGAACGACTCCCAAGTATTAATACCGTTTGCGTCCTTGACCGGACAGAATTTAAATTCAAGATTTACCTGCACGGTCCCCTGATGGCAATCCTGTCCGACTGTGCAATTTCCGCTTGATTCGCAACTTGCTTGAGCAGACCTGCATTCGGAACTTGTTGAATAACACTGGCTTTCGTTTACGGGAGAACCGCCCAAAAGCCGGGTAAAACAAAACTCTGTTGTCTGGTGTGTTGCAAATGCCGTTGAATATCCAGAAACAAAAAAAACAATAAAGAGAAAAAAAATATTTAAAAATCTATAGGGCATGTTAGTAGTCGTTTAGCGCCTTGTTACATAATAGAAATAACATGCGCAAAAAACAAGGTGTTCATAAAACTATCTCTGTTCACAAGGCCCTAACGACCAGAAAGGCTTATTCGGGCAACAATTTCAAGAAATGTGTCTTCGCTTGTAGTAATGATGAGAGTATCTCGGTTAACAAACGAATATAGAAGAACTGTGCGCCCCCCATTATCTTCCAAAACCCGAACATCTTTGTTTTTGATTACGAGGTCCCTAAACTTTTTATTCTGCAAGTCGCGATCCGGCGCTCCTAGACCGAAAACCGGCATAACTTCCCTCGCGATCGTCGCTTCCCATGAAAGCATTTCCGCAAACGCATTTTCAAAAAGAATGGTTTTAAAAATAAAAAACGGCTGATTCCCATTAAAAGCGTGCATGCCGAGCATAAACCTCCCCTCTATCGCGCTTCGAAAACGCGATGGCGTATTAAGTCCGGCACTGTCAAAAAACTCTTGTGCGGCAAGCTCGCGGCGCATGCCGTTTTCAATACGCGTAAAATAAAGGTTCTCAACCGAATCAAGAAGAATATTTTTGTTTTGGATATGAGAAGATACTGTTCGCACAAGATCGTTGCTAGTCGTATTCGTCACATCAAACTCCGTATAGGTGTCCGCAAAAATGATTGACTGCGGAGGCCCTTGCACCGGCAGGACACCGCCGTTTTTTTTGATGTTTGCATAATATGAAAAACCCGCAACCCCGATGCTTGCCGCGATAAAAAAAATACTAAGCATAAGGAGAGCTGTGTTCGTGCGTTTTTTTTCCTTAAGAACCGGTCGGTGTTCCGCCCGTTTTCGTTGTTCGGCGGCGACAATGCTTACAAAGCTTGTTTTTTGTTTTTTTACTTCTTGCTCTATGTCGGATCGATATGTATGAATGGGAGAGATGTGCGTCGTTGGGCGTTCTTCTGGTTTGGGGGGTGTTTGTATATTTTCGCTTCCATGAAATACTTCTTGCGATAATGATGCGCGCTGAACTTGAGTAGGGGCGCTGTTTGGTGTTTTTTGGAGAGTAAAAGTGTTTGGTTTTGTCTCTAAAGAAATTAAATGCGGTGACTGAAGTTTATCCTTCGGTTTTTCTTTTTCAACAAAAAGAGGGGTGTCGATTTCTTTTTTGCGTATCAAAGGTTTGATCGCCGAAATCTCCTGTGAAACTTTGGGCGTGGGGGAAGGAACGGAATATGCCTCGCCACGAAGCGCTCCCCCGGGTTCAATAATCCGAGGAAAACTTGTTTTTTCTTGTTTGGTGCGCGCTTGTTCTGTAAGACGAGGGGGTGCGGGGGGTTCGGGGGTTTTGATAGGTCCAAGCGTTATTGTGGGGAGTATTTCGGATTGGTCGTTTTCACCCAATTCATGTTCAGGATCGCGTCCCGAAGATGGCGGGCTTTGAGACAAATCGGGAGCAATGCTCTTATGGGATGTTTCTGTTTTTAAAGGATATAATATCCTCCTTTGTGTCGTTTTAACCGTATGGGGGGGGTCGTTTGGGGGGTTAAGGGACTTTTGGTTTGGGGGAAAAATGATAGTATCCATCATCCCGGCTTTTTGGGAGGAAGTGGGGAATTGTTTTTTTTGTTCGATATCGGTTATTTTTTTTGCATCAAAGGGTCTAACCACCGAAGAGATAACGCTTTTGTCCTGTGTGGTTTGGGAATAGGCGTCTTTCGCCGCAAAATTTTTTTCGGTCGCATCGATTTTTTCTTCTTTCTTTTCTTTTTCACCCCAAAAATTTTTTATTCCTTTTATTCTTTCGAGAAAGGGCTTTTCTTCTGTTTTTTTGCTCATATTCAGCCCTTGTGCTTGCAAGAACGCATCCTCTCTTTTCGTCTTGTCTTCCTTTTTAAAAAAAGCGCCAGATGCGACCGCGCGGAGACGCGAAGCAAATATTTCCGAGCTTATCGGATTTTTTTCCGGTTCCTCACCTCCTAACGATTGCGGCGGGGGGGTTAGCGGTTCTTCTTTTTCTTTTTTGTCAAAATAAGGCGTCATGCTTAAAGAGCGCGTGGTGTGAGCGCCATGCATGGGTAAATTATATACATTTACGCCCTAAAAGAGAAACGGGTTATCTCTCTTTCTTGAAAAAATTGGGGTCTGCGTTTTTTATACTCAAGTTAAGCCTTCCTTTTTCGTCAATTTCTTTAACAGCGACAGGAACGGTATCCCCTTCGTGGAGATAGTCGGTAATTTTTTCCACCCGAAACGGCGCAATCTCCGAAATATGCACCATGCCTTCCGTTTGCGGAGAAATTTTTACCATGGCGCCGAATTGGAATATTCGCGACACAACCCCGCGCGCTATGTCGCCGGACACATAGACGCGTGTAAGCTCAATAATTATATCGCGGGCTTTTTCCGCAGATCCGTTTTTTCCTGTTATAAACACCGTGCCGTCGTCTTCAATATCTATTTCGGCGCCGGACTCTTCGCGTATCTTATTGACCATCTTGCCTCCCGGACCGATAACCATGCCGATCTGATCGACTTTTATCTTTACAGTGACAATTTTAGGCGCGTAGGGAGAAATATCAGCCCGGGGAGTGGAAATTGCTTTTTGTATGATTGAAAGGATTTCTTGCCGCGCTTGTTTTGCTTTTTCAAACGCTTCTGAAAGAATTTCAATCGTAACACCCTCCACTTTTACATCCATCTGTATGGCGGTAACCCCCTCTTCCGTGCCCGCAACCTTGAGATCCATATCGCCGTGGTGATCTTCAGGTCCTTGAAGATCAACAAGGACTTTGTAATTTTTTTCATCGCGCATCATAAGTCCCATCGCAATCCCCGCGACCGGACGGGTGATAGGAACGCCCGCATCCATAAGCGCAAGCGTTGAGCCGCACACAGACGCCATGGAGGTTGAACCGTTTGATGCCATGGATTCCGAAACAATGCGGATGGTGTAGGGAAACTCTTCTTTGTTTGGGATGACCGGTATAAGCGCTTTTTCCGCCAACGCACCGTGGCCGATCATGCGCCGATTAAAACCACCGATGCGTCCGGTCTCTCCAGACGAAAACGGCGGAAAATTATAATGGTGCATGTAGCGCTTTTTGGTTTTTACCTCCATCCCATCAATAAGCTGTGCCTCTCCGGGACCCCCTAGGGTCAGCGCCGATAGCACATGTGTTCCGCCACGGTAAAATACCCCAGACCCATGGATTATAGGTGAGATTCCGCCAGCCTGCGCGAAAAGCGGCCTAATTTCGTCCATAGCCCGCCCGTCTGGCCGGCGGCTTTTTTCGATTGCCTCGCGGTGAAGAAGGTCGTTAACCGCATTTTCAAATAATTCTCGGGCAAAATATAAATTTAGGTCCGGAAATTTTTCCTTTGCAAGCGACATCCATCGTTCTTCCAAATCATGGACGCGTTTCGAACCGGCTCCCGAAAACAGAACACTGTCGAGCTTCCCCGCGATTTCATTTTTGAAAAATTCACGGAGATCGTCTGGTGTTTCGGGTTTTTCCACAAAACGCTTTTCTTTTCCTCTTTCAGCGATTATTTTTTTCTGAAACGATTGGATGTCCTCGATAACATCCCGAGCTTTTTCCATGGCGTTCCGGATAATCTCTTCTTTCACTTCCTTGCCTCCAAGTTCAATCATATTTATCTTTCCGTCTTTGCCGCACGCCGTGAGATCCATTTCAAAATCAGGATCATCGCGAATCTCATAAGTGGGATTCACAATAAAATCGGGGCTTCTTTTCTTTTTTCCGATGCGCACGGAAGATACCGGTCCGCCCCAAGGAATATCCGATGTCGCAAGCGCGAGAGAGGCGGCGTTCACTGCGAGAACGTCTGGGTCGTATTCATTGAGAGAAAGCACGGTCAAAACGACCTGCACATCGCTCCGAAGCGAATGGTCAAAAAGGGGGCGGATTGTCCTATCCACCACGCGCCCCGCAAGAACCGCCTCGTCTGACGGTCTCCCCTCTCGGCGCATAAACCGCGACCCTAAAATCTGTCCTGACGCATAAAATCGTTCTTCGTAATCCACGGTGAGTGGAAAATAATTGAGGTCTTCGCGCCTCCCTCCCATAACTGCGGTAGCAAGAATGGTTGTGTTGCCATAGCGCACAATTGCCGAACCATGCGCCTGATCAGCAAGATCGCTCAATTGGACAAGAAGTGTTTCCCCTCCGATTTCGAGAGAATACTCTTTGATTTGCATACATTTAAGACTGACTTCCGAATTCTAGTATTGAAACCAAAACAAGCTTCAATCCTATCCATCCGAAAACCAGCGGTTATAAATAATAAAATGAGTATAGCAGAAAATTATTATTTGTAAAAAAACCAGCAAGAGCTGGCTGTTAAGGAAAGGATCTGCCAGTCCTCAGTTGTCTGGCGTACTTTTCCAGTATTGGTACAAGGCGCTCATATAAAAGCCTTCCGTTTCTTGCGTTTTCCCGAGCGGCTTCATTTTGGAGAGCGAGAATCTCTTTTTGAAGGGATGTTCTCTGCTCTTCAGGATACATTTCTTTCACGTAATAGATCATCTTGACCCCCTATCAACGCAATGGGTTATACTTCCGTATCTGATTTATGGCGGACCCGCCGATAAGATACTTATCCTGATCTTCGCACATATCGATAAAATTGTCCGCAATTTCGCGAAGTTGAGAAGATGCGGAGCGGCCGAATGCGATAACTTCCACTTGGCATTCTGCTTTGAGGTACTCGGCAAGCGGCACGAAATCGCCATCACCGGAAACAATGACAATGGCGTCAAGTTTCGGCGCGAGCTTAATTGCATCAACGGCAAGGCCGACATCCCAGTCGGCTTTTTTTGCGCCTCCCAAAAAAATCTGCAGATCTTTGGTTTTTGTCTCAATACCAAGTTTCTCCAGGGCTTCAAAAAAACCCTTCTCCTCGCCCGATTCGGTGGCTATAACATAGGCGATTGCGCGAACAAGCCTGCGTCCCGCAACCGCTTCCTTCATAATCCCCCCGAAGTCAACTCTCGCCTTATACAAATTTTTCGCGCTGTGATAGAGGTTTTGCGTATCAATAAAGACGCCAATGCGCTGTTCTTTTTGTTTAATTATTGCCATTTTTCGGATTTATTGAAGATTCGACACGTCAAAGCGTCGAAATATTATTTATCCAAACCGAATTTTTTCGCAATACGTTTATATCCTTCTTCGTCCTTTCGTTTCAAATACTTAAGATGGGTGCGTCTGTCGGCAACCATAGAAAGAAGGCCTTTGCGGGAGTGGTTGTCCTTCGTATGCTTTTTCAAATGGGCCGCAAGGCTTTTGATCTGCTCCGAAAGTATGGCGATTTGGGCTTCAGGGCTCCCTGTATCCTTATCGTGGCGCCGCACTTTTGCTATAACGCCTGATTTTCTCTTTTTTGTTAACATTTTTAAAGTATATCATAAATATTTTCTACATGCAAGAATATACTGTGTCGTGTATACTAACCCCATGTCGCACAATATTTTCGATCTTAAAAAGCGCTTTCTTGAGCATCTGGAGGTCGAGCGCGGAAGAAGCATAAAAACCATTGCAAATTATGACCGTTATTTGTCCCATTTTTTCAAAAATGCGCACATAAAAACCCCCAAAGACATAAACAAAAAAAGTATAGGGGGCTACCGGCTTTTTCTTAACAGGCAAAAAATCAAGCATCCTCGTGGAGAAGAATATTTGAAGAAAAAAACCCAAAATTACTACCTTATCGCGATCCGCGTGTTCCTCAAATACCTCTCCCGCGAGGGTATTTCTTCAGAAAACCCCGATCGAATCGACCTTGCCAAAGCTCCCGCGCGCGATCTTGACCTCATGACAATAGACGAGCTTAACCGTCTCCTTTCCGCTCCCAATACGGGCTCACTCAACGGGCTTCGCGACAGGGCGATCATCGAGCTTCTGTTTTCAACAGGACTCCGCGTATCTGAACTTTGTTCCCTTTCGCGTTTTATAGACCTTGCGCGAGACGAATTCTCGGTGCGCGGCAAAGGAGACAAGGTGCGTGTTGTGTTCCTCTCGCGAGAAGCGAAAAAAGCGATTAAAGAATACCTGGCGAAACGAACTGACACCGAGGAAGCCTTGTTTATTGCTCATAAAAAAGGGGTTCGCGGGAATAAAGACATGCGTCTTACGCCGCGGAGCGTCGAGCGTATTGTTGCGCATTACGCCATCAAAGCGGGCATCTCAAAAAAGGCGACACCGCACGTTATTCGCCATAGTTTTGCGACCGACCTCCTTGAGAATGGGGCTGATATAAGAAGCGTCCAAGCCCTTCTCGGGCATGAAAACATATCGACTACGCAAATTTATACGCATGTAACCGACCGCGGGCTTCGGGAAATCCACCGCGCTTTTCATGGAAAACGAAGAAAATAAGTTATGGAATCAAACATAGAAAACATAATAATCGCATCTGGATACATTGGTATTTTCGCGCTCATGATCGCAAACGGACTTTTAAGCTTTCCGTCAAGCCAAGCGCTCTACATTATCGCCGGCTATTTTGTATTTACAGAAGACCTTTCGCTTGCGCTGGTTTCTCTCTTTGGGGCGCTTGGAAACACTGTCGGCAATATTGCTCTCTATGAAATCGTCCGCGCAAAAGGGCTTTCTTATATTACGAAATTCCAAATTTTTCCTTTGGAAGCTGTGAAACGGACTCAAGCTGTATTTCAAAAACGTGGCGCGTGGTTCGTATTTTTCGGCAAACTCATTCCGGCGCTTAAGGTGTTCGTCCCCATCCCAGCCGGTATCGCGCGCATGAATCGATTGCTTTATGGAGTGGTTATTTTCGTCTCTTCTGTGCTTTGGTCGCTCCTGTTTATTGCAATCGGTTTCTATTTCGGCAAAAGCGCTGATGTATTCGGAAAATATGCGTTGATATTGTTTGTCGTCGCCTTTGTTGTTGTTTTTGCTTTTTATCGATCGATGAACAGTCAAAATATTACAGATGAGATTAAAAAAGGGTAGGGCGTATCTGAAAACCCTTCCTACTGCGGACCTCCGTGACATTTTGTGGCTTCGTCATTCTTCAAAAAATAATTTTCACCGTAGTTTCTACTGCGTTTCAAATTATAAGCGACGTAAGGCGAGAGAAATGAAAACCACAGTTTTCATTGTCCCCGCCGAGACCTGCCTGCCGATAGGCAGGAGCTTATATGCATATATTTTTCTCGACTTCCTCTCCACAAAACGCCACGGAAGTCCTCATGACGCAAGGGTTTTCGGACATGCTCTAGTTCAAAGCTTACTTCACCCAATGCCGCTTTCTGATTTCGGCGATTTCTTTTGCTTCTTTTTCTTCTTTCTTCCCCTTCCCTTCTTCACCAAGGCGCTTCAGCTCTTCTTCGGGGAGAAGCATAAGTTCTTGCGCTCTTTTTTCAAGATAT
>JAKEFN010000063.1 GCA_022616085.1 bacterium | reverse complement strand
GGAAAGCGAGGAATATTGTTGATATTTTGAGTCTTTCCGAGCCGCCGTTTGCAGCCCGCAACATGAATTCGCAGTAGTCAAGAGTTTTTGAACATGCTCTAAAACCCATCTCAAAATAAACCCCTGATTGTATTGTTTTTTCGCCTCGCTTGATTTTTCAAATCAAGACTGGGCTTAAAACAATAAAATCACGTTCGCTGCTCCGGCCTTGAAATTGCGGCTGCGCATCGCCCCTCGCTCGTAATTTCAAGGCCTCGCTACGGCGATTTATTTTGAGATAGGTTCTAGATTCTTCGCGTTATGCGCCCCTTGCCTCCGTATTCATCCGGTTCGACAAGAACTTTGTCGCCGACAAGAATGCGTATGCGATTGACCTTCATTTTGCCTGACAAATACGCAATAAAGGTGCGCGGACGTCCGTTATCCGTCCCATCCGCATCCTTCCCTCCTTTATCTTCTTTAATGGTGTCCGTTCCCGGACCATCATACTCAATCCTAAACAGCGCATTTGGCAACGCCTCAACAACTGTTCCCGTTATAGTCTCGGAGTGGCCTTTTTGTCCGTTTATCATTAAGTATTCGATATGGTAGCAAAAAATAAATACCCCGTCAAATGGCTTGCATGTATCCTATTTTTGCCCAATATTTATAACAACTTCTATATCTTCGGGGTTCTTCGGGAATGTCCTCCGCCAAAATGGCCGCACGGTAACCTCGGCGCTCTCGATGTTCTCAAATGCGGAAGAGAGACGCTCTCCAAGACTCTTCCGCGGAGCGCCCGTAAGCTCTTGCTTCACTTTTTCTTCGTCAATAATCCAGACTATATGAGCATTCCCGTTTAACGTAAACGGAACGCGGCCATCTTCCCACGGCTTGCTCTCGAGATCGGTTTTCGGTTCGAATGCGAGATCTTCAATATTGATGACGTCGACGGGACTCTCGTCATAACGAGGAAGCGCGTTTCGAGCGATATATGCGCTTAAAAGAGATCGGTTAAAAATGACCCCGTATAATACCCCTTCTGCGGAAACGGTAATCTGGTCATTTCCTATATCTTTATCATCACTTCGTATATTTTCGATTTCAACATAAGATGCGTTCTCAAACAGAAGAGCGTCGTCCGGAAGTTCTCCCAAAGCATTTTTGAAAAGATTGTCTTCTAAAGACTGGAGAAGGGATGCTTTCGCGGCTTCAAAATCTTCGTCTTTCGGTGTCCTGACCAAACCGGAAAAACCTCCCGAGATCGATCCAGTCGATTCAGCATAAAATCCTTCAAATCGGGGCGTTCCTTTGAACCCCGGTATGGTAAATTTGACCGGCGCTTCGATATTGTATTCTTCGCCCGCAAGATCGGCGAATACCGTTGCTTCTATGCTTCCGGGAGTATCTCCTTCCCCAGCCTTCTTCATGCCGGGAACCACGATTGAGCTCTCGATCCGATAAATTTTCCCATCCGGCGATTCGAATCGCGTGTTTTTTATAAGACGCTGGGTCTCCGTGTTGAAATTATTATATATGATAATCTTTCCCGATGCCTTTCGTTCGACTTCTTCAAGTTCCGTTGCCGCGACAGACGCTTCTTCGGTATTCTTGAATGTCATAAGCTCAAAACCAAGTTCGCCTTCTTTTGGCTCCGCGTATGCGACAAAATCACCAACCAAAGGAATTTCTTGTTCCTCGGGAGTAATCGTAACAATCGCCTTCGAAAAAACAGTTGAAAGGAGGACAAAGAAAACCGCGAGCACTGCGAGGATGGATCCGAAAATAAACAAACCGCGGCGGCCGGGCGGTTTTTGAAGGGATGCCTTCTCCCTCTCAAAAATAGGACGCGAAGCGCTTTTTTGAATTGGCGTATACAAACGCGGCTTCAAGGGAGGAAATTCGGGCTTTTCGGTATGCCATATTTTCGGCCCTTCCATCGGCGCATGCTTTGGAGGAGTTTGGCGGGCAGAAGGAAGCTCGCGATGAAGCTCTGTTAAAACGGGACCCGTAGCTACTGCTTGCGGCGCCTTCTTTATCTCCCTTGGCGGCGCCTTCAGAGAAATATTTTTTTTCGGCGCCGTATGTTCGCCAACGGACGCGTCCGCATCCTCCTTCTCTTTTTGCTTTTGAACCCGTGAAGGCGGCCGGTTTGATTTACTATCGTCGGAGACGATGTCTTGTATTATATCTTTCGGCATATGTTTTTTACCTTACATTAATTATCTAATACCCATTTTTAAAAGCAAGCTGTTTGTCCTCATGTGCGTGCGTGGATTCGAAATCAAACATTTTATTTGCAAAAATAGCTTCCACGGCAAGAAGAGGGTCGTCCTCGAGAGGGGTGCCGGAAAGAAGGAGCGGCTCCTCCGGCGCGCCCTTTTGCCGGACGGCCGCATCGGAATCTTTTGCGGGGGGCGACGGGTTGTTCTTTTCGCGCGTAACAGGAGGTTTGCAGAATTCCTTGATCCAAAATGCATTAAACGGGATAACATCGAACGATCGGCCTGCATTCTGGTACTGATGGAACTCCTCCTCTTGCACAACTTCGATGAACCAGTCCGCAAATACGCTGTCTGCCGCAACAAAAATCTTGGAAGGAAAAGAGGAGGGCTCCGGACCCCGCGAAACGGCGTCATGGAGAGCCGCAAGCCAATGTTCTTTCACTCTCTTGAGCGCGGCATCCATTTTCCCACGTTCTTCCGTTGAGAGCTTTTGCGCGCGATATAGGCTAAAGAGCGATAAAGTCTCCTCCGTATCCGTCCCGAGCACGGAGGAAAGCTCGCGAACGCAATAATTCTTTCCCACCGGAAAAGTAATCGTCCTTTTTAAAATATCGTTTTCCGCAATGGAAATATCCGTAACGTCTCCCGAGATGTCTATAAACGTAAACTCCTCCCCTTTTACCGCAATAAAATCCCGAATGAAAGTATACGCGTGCAAAATAAACGTATGAAATTCAACCTTGTGGGTGTTAAAGGCGGATTCTATCTCCTGGCGTATCTTATCAAGGATCCTTTTCGAGGTGAACGATGTATGGAAAAAAATCTCTGCCATCTTCGTTTTTTTTCCGAACGGCGCCGGGACGTTATAACCGTTCAGCCGGATTTGCATGGGGTTTGTTTCAATAATTTCCACATCTTTGGAAATTTTTTCGTATTTCTGAAATTCCTCCATGGTAAAACGGCGGATCTCCTCCTCGATGCTTTTGTTCAAGATACTCTCGGTAAACATAAAAGGAGTATCCTGGCCGACCGTCAATTTTCGCGTTTCCGCCACATACCATGGAGACGCAAGAACAGCAAGGACAACATCGGGCGTGCGCGGAACTTCTCCGTATTTCCCGCCGGCGGCGTTTTTGCGCGCCGTTTCAGCGCGTCGGCGAGCCGCGTCGAGGGTGCTTCGAAGCGTTTGGGCCATAATCTGAATATAGCTATTCAAATCGAGCTTTTTTTGGGGAGGCATATCTTCCCGCATCATATAAAAAATATATGGACAGGCATTTTTTGATATCAAGATAAGCGCCGCGCCGATACTCGCGCTTCCGATATCAAGGATAAGGATAGTTTTATTTTTATTCCGTCTAAAAATTGAGGACATATTCTGTTACAGTATACCGCAAAAAAAACATGGATAAAATAGGATATGCTACAATTTCGATATGATACTCGATTCCGAACAGCAAAAAGCGGCTCATGCGCAGGAACCCCGCATTATCATCGCGGCAGGCCCCGGAAGCGGAAAAACATCCGTCTTGGTTGAACGAATCGCGGCCTTTATTGAGCACGGCGCGGATCCGGCGTCTATTCTTCCCATTACATTCACCAACAAAGCGGCGCGGGAACTTGAACGCCGCCTGGGAGAACGTTTGAAGCCGCCGCCTTCTGTCCACACCTTTCATTCTCTCGCGCTCAATATGCTTACCGATCATGGCGATCGCGTAGGCTTGCCCGAAGGATGGAGCATTCTTTCCGATTCTGAACAGCATAAAATCGCCCGCGAATCCATTCGGGGACTTGGCCGCATCTCTCCGCAGGATGCGATACGCATGATAAGCCGAATGAAAATCGAACCCGCCTTCAAACCATCCGTATTCGCGGCGGGGCGCATCAAGACGCGCTATGATGAAGCCCTCCTTGCGCTCCGATTATTGGATTTCGATGATATTCTGATATACGCATGCGCTCTCCTCCGCGGCAACAATGACGTCAGGGAAGAATATGAAGAAACATTCCGACATATATGCGTCGACGAATACCAGGACACAAACGCCCCGCAGGCTATATTGCTCCGGCTCATCGGAATGAACGCGGAGACCCTCTCCGTCATCGGCGATCCCGATCAGGCGATATATGGTTTTCGCGGAGCGACGCGCAGTCATTTTCTTTCTTTCGATAAAACATATCCGGGATCAATGCACTATACGCTCGCGAGAAATTATCGTTCCACAGAACACATCGTGAGCGGGGCATCCCGTGTTATAGAAAAAAACGCACCAAAAGAATATGCGCGCACGGGGAAAAAAGGCGCGCATATAAAAATTATCACCGCGCCGACCGGAGCGGATGAAGCCTTATACATAGCGCGCGAAATCGAACGTCTTATGGGGGGCATTTCTCTTTCCGGCTCCGGCGAAAATCCGGTGGAGAACGAACCGAACGAAATGTATCACTTGGGAGATATTGCAGTGATTGTGCGGCTTCGAGCCGTAGGAGAGACCATCGGGGAGAAACTCCGCGAAAGGGGTATCCCGTGTCTTCTTATGGGAGAAAAACCGCTGTGTGAGCGTCCTGAAATAAGGGTGATCCTCGAAACGCTTCAAGATAAGCATTTTGAAGAAAATCGTCCTTTTTCGGAAGAAATGAGAAATATCATAACGGAGCATGGCCTCGAACGCGCTCGCCAGCCCGAAAAATATTTTCGCGCCTTGGGACTTGTCCACATGGCATCGCGCTTCGATTCCCTACCGGCATCCGAAGCAAAAAAACATTTTTTTGACGACTTGCTTCTTATGCAAAAAGAAGACGAGGAGATTCCGCTCCATGCCGTTCCTATCATCACGGCGCATGCGGCAAAGGGGCTCGAGTTTCCTGTTGTGTTCATAGCGGGTGCGGAAAAGGGTCTTTTTCCTTATATTATAGCGAAGGATGATGACGGTAATGGAGACGGGATAGAAGAGGAGCGGCGGCTTCTTTATGTTGCCATGACCCGCGCAAAGGAACGGCTCTATCTGTCGCATACCGAAAACCGCACTCTCTTCGGGGAATACCGCGAAACCGGCATCTCTCCTTTTCTCAAGAATCTTCCAGAAGATACGGTTGAAAAAATTATCATTCAGCCGAGAGCGCAGAAGCCATTGTTGCGGCAAGAAAGGCTTTTTTAAATTTTCTCGAAACCATTTTTAGAATTTTCAACATTCTTAATTGACGACGAATCGTCCCCATGCTACATTATTATCATTAAGCCAAAGACAGCAGGTATCGCCTTATTGGCGGTTTAATTCCCTGCCGAGGCCATTCCTCTCTATTCTTAGAGAGGGCTGTGTCGGCTTATAAGGTCGATTTTTTGTTTTCTAAAAACTAGAGCATGTTCAAAAACTCTTGACTACTGCGAATTCATGTTGCGGGCTGCAAACGGCGGCTCGGAAAGACTCAAAATATCAACAATATTCTTCGCT
>JAKEFN010000062.1 GCA_022616085.1 bacterium | reverse complement strand
CTCAAAATATCAACAATATTCTTCGCTTTCCTCGCCGCATTTTCGCCTCGCACCATGAATTCTCGCTACGTCAATAGTTTTTTCACAAGCTCTAAAAAAACTCAAGTGTTTTTATTATTTTTTCAAAATCGCGGCGAATCAAATCGTCCGGGAAAATATAGGTGACAACGATTGAAAGCAGATAATCCTGGTGCATGAGGACGTAATTGTCCGCTTCGTATAACCCAGACCACGAATAATACAAAGCAGGCTTTCCCGCAACCGCAACCTCTTCATATTTCCCTCGAGAAAGCTGAAAATTGGAGAGAGCGTTCCCTGTGACCCATGCGGAAATCGTCGGTTCATCGGGGCTTTGATAAACATCAAAAGAGATGGCAACCGGTCCTTCCCGCCCGGGCGACTTCCCTTCCCGCACCGCTCTATTCTCTTCAGTATCTTCAGTAAGAACGAGCGAAAGGCGCCCTCGGTGTCCGTCTCCGAGTTCGCGCTCAAGAAGGTAGTAGGCGTCGGGATAACGAAATGAAAAACCGAGCCGGTCAGAATGATAAACCTTCCATGATTGCGTTTCGTCTTCCGCCATGTCGGCGGGAGAACCAAAACACGCACCCCGGACGCACGCAAAAAGAATGCCGAAAAGGACTGCAGCGAAAACAACTACGGCAATCGTGTGCGATTTTGCTTTCATAAATTATATAAATCCCTCCGCACGGAACACTTTTTCATACCGGCCGACCGCGATCTTCGCATCGCGAAAATTGAGCGCCTGCGGACCGCTTTCGTGGGCGATGCGGTTTCTTACTTTGTGCGCTTCCCACGCATCATGATAATGGCGAAGATCTCCTTCCTTAAGCGCGCGGAGACGATCGCCGATCGCGGTGCCGGGAATCCCCTTCTCATCCAAAAGCTTACCCAGAAGGTTGTCCGCCTCTATAATCGCAACGCGCCAATCGGAAGGATTCCCCGATTGAATGTGCTCGACGACCCTATGCCATTCATGCTCTTCGGAAGATTCGAAAAGTTCTTCCGGCGGGAGTGGCGCGAGCTGTTCCCATTCTTCGCGGCGAATCGCTTTGATGCGAAGCGCAAGCTCAATAATCGCCACAAACATGAGCGTCGAAACAATGATGAGAAATCCGCGAAAATCCATATAAGAAATTATACATCGTTTCAGCGAATTTTTTCCACGGATCTCCCCACCTCGAAGAGCCGCTCTTCTCCGAAATGCGGAGCCATCGCCTGGAAGCCAAGCGGGAGCGAGGAGTCCTCACGGGAAACCGTGCCGGAAGGAACCGAAATTGCCGGAATGCCCACGAGATTTACCGGCACGGTAAAAATATCGGCAAGATACATGCTGACAGGATCTTTTATTTCGCCTATTTTAAAGGCGGGAGTCGGCGCCGTGGGAGTCGCGATAATATCGGCTTCCTCAAAAGCTTTTTCAAATTCGCTTTTTATAAGACCCCGAACGGCATTCGCTTTATTGTAATATGCGTCATAATACCCCGCCGAAAGAACATATGTCCCAAGGAGTATCCGCCTCTGGACTTCGCGCCCGAATCCGTGCGCCCGCGTATTTTTGTATGTGGAGAAAATATCGCCGCCTTGCACGGAGAGTCCGTATCGGATGCCGTCAAAACGAGCGAGATTGGCAGACGCTTCGGCGGGCATAAGAATATAATAGACAGAAAGGGAGCTTGCAATATGCGGAATGGCAATATCTTTTATTTCATAGCCGTTTTCAGAGAGTTTTTTGAGGGTTTGTTCGAAATGCGCCAAGACATCAGCATCAACTCCTTTGAGAAAATCACGGGGAACGCCGATTATCGTCCGGCGTCCGGCAGGAACACTGTTTGGCCGATACTCAAGGCTTGTGCTGTCTTCCGGATCTTTTGACCGGATTGCGTTAAAAAAAATTTCGACATCGTCCACATTCTTCGCAATCGGACCGATCTGATCAAGAGAGGATGCCATGGCAATAAGCCCTCGCCGCGAAACAGCGCCATAGGTAGGCTTCAAGCCCACAACCCCGCAAAAACTCGCCGGCTGGCGAATGGAGCCGCCGGTATCGGATCCCAAAGCGCCGAGCGCGAGGTTCGCCGCAACAGCCGCGGCTGACCCTCCGGAAGAGCCTCCGGGAACGCGCGAGATATCATGGGGATTTTTTACAGGCCCGAACGCGGAATTCTCCGTTGACGCGCCCATTGCAAATTCATCCATATTTGTCCTTCCGATAAATACGGCGTGTGCGCCCCGCAATCGGGAAATAACATGCGCATCATACGTCGCGCGATACTGTTCAAGCATGCGCGACGCGGCGGAACACCGCCTATCTTTTATGAGTATCGCGTCCTTAATCGCAAGAGGAATGCCGGTGAGGGCGTCTCCGCCCCCCTCCGCGATCGCGCGATCCGCGCGGTCGGCGTCTTTTATACAATCGTCAAAAACTTCGATATACGCATTTATTTTTTTGTTTTCTAATTCTATTTTTTTAAGAAACGCCTCGGCAAGCTCGCGTGCAGAAAACGCGCGCGCGCGCAGAAGTTCTCCTGTTTTCTTTATGGTAAGCTCTTCCGCCTTAATCATGGGAGAATTTTTTGCACCTTAAAATAACCCTCTTCGGTTTCTGGGGCTTCGCGGAGAATATCTTCCGAAAAAAGCCCCGGCACGTGAGGTTCCCCGTCAGGACGCATAACATTCAAATGCCTCTCTATCGGCGACCCCGTCTTCTCTCCGATATGAAGCGTATTTATCTCTGAAACGTATGCGAGTATCGACTCGAGATCGTCCGTCAAAGAATCGCGATCCTTTTCGGAAACGTCTATTCGCGCCAATTCGGCGAGATGATCAATCTCTTTTCGGGTTATCATTAACTACGAGAATAACACGGGTGAAAGATGATTTCAAACCAGCCTACACGATCCGCATTACTTCTTCGATGGTCGTAATCCCCTTTAGGACTTTGCCGACCGCGTCGTCTTGAAGCGTTTTCATGCCGGTATCCCGCGTATATTTCTTGATATCTTCTATTGATGCTTTTCCGATGATAAGGCTTCGGAGCGTCTCATCGATGGCAAGCACTTCAAAAATGCCGATGCGGCCTGAATAACCGGAACCATTGCATTTCGCGCATCCCGCCCCTTTGAAAAATTCGCGGCCCGTCTGATTAAAGCCAAAATTAATTCCGAAATAATGAAGATGCCGCTTATCCGGCTCGTAAGGCACCCTGCATTGCATGCAAATTTTTCTCACCAGGCGCTGTGCAATGACGCCGTTTAAAGCGTATGCGATCGGCCCCGCATCTATCCCCATATCAAGAAGGCGCGGGATCGTTCCGATCGTTGTGTTCGAATGAATCGTCGAGAACACAAGCCGCCCGGTAAGCGCGACTCTGATCGCATATTCAGCCGTTTCGGGATCGCGGATCTCGCCGACCATAATGATATCCGGGTCCTGGCGCAGAATCGAACGCATCGCAGTCGCATAAGTGAGTCCTCGGGCGGGCTTGATTTCCGTCTGTCGTATCCAGTCAAAGCGAAACTCCACCGGATCTTCGAGCGTGATGATATTTTTGTCCGGCGTTATAAGCTCCTGAAGAATGGAATACATGGTAGTCGTCTTGCCCGAGCCGGTAGGACCGGTGAGGAGCGTCACGCCGTAAGGGCGCGCCGCAAGTTCTCTCACTTTTGCAAGCGCGTCTTCTTCCATGCCGAGGTCGGAAAGGGGTATGAGAGCGCCGACTCGATTCAAGATACGAAGCACGGCGACTTCTCCGCTTATAGTCGGAAATGTCGATACACGAACGTCAAGAACCCAGCGTTTGCGCGCCGGAGCGCCCGGGACATTTGGCGAATCGGGGCTTGCTTCCCCCGTGGATGGTCCGAGTATATTCCGCAATCTTCCTGAAAGAGAGG
>JAKEFN010000061.1 GCA_022616085.1 bacterium | reverse complement strand
TAGAGCATGTTCAAAAACTCTTGACTACTGCGAATTCATGTTGCGGGCTGCAAACGGCGGCTCGGAAAGATTCAAAATATCAACAATATTCTTCGCTTTCCTCGCCGCATTTTCGCCTCGCACCATGAATTCTCGCTACGTCAAGAGTTTTTGAACATGCTCTAGAATAAAAACCTCTTAAAGATTATAGTTTTGAATAAAAAAAGAGTCAACTGATATACTTGCGTTATATGATAGTCGAATCCTTTCCAAGGCCGGTGTCGGCAGAGCCGGAAAAAATTAAAAAAATTGAGGAGTATTTTTAGGATATCTTGAACAAAGAGACCGGTCTCAAAGAACTTACGCCGCGCGAGAAAGAGCTTGTCAGTATCGCCGCCCTCGCGCTTGAAGATGCCGAGAAAATCCTTGCCAAATATTGGTTTATGTGATATTTTAATAACGTTTGAACTTTTTTGGACGAAATAAATGTTAACATTTTTTACCACGCGGAAGTGGTTCTTATGGGCATATCTCGGGAGCGCAATTATTGTTGCGCTTATCATATCGGAAATACTGTTGGCCCGGAACATCAACTTCTGGCAGCAGGATGTCTATAATTTTCTTGAAAGGAAAGGCGGCGTTTCGGGAGAGAACCTCGATATTGCGTGGGAAGAACTCAAAAACCGGCTTTTGGTTTTGGTTTTTTTTCTTGTCATGTCGATAATCCTCCTTATGCGTGTGATTGAACGGGTAACTCTCGCGTGGCGCGAAGCGACCTCGGACCATTATTTTTCTATCTGGCCGACAATCGTAGCATCAGGAATTTCAAACGCGAGCCATAGGATTGAAGTCGATATACGCGAATGCATAAATAAATTGCAAGATTTCTTTACGCATGCCGCGCGTCTATTGATTGCGCTTGTGCTCCTGCTCGATGTATTGCGGGCAAACAGCGATAAGGTTCGAGATGTCCCTTATCTTGATTTTCCAGGATCCCTTGCGTGGGTTGCGTTTGCTATCGTGCTCATCGGGTTTGTTGTTTCCGCTCTCATAGGCCAGCGCATGCCAGGCCTTAACGAAAAGAAACAGCAGTATGAGGGCGCGCTCCGCACATCTTTGGTTCTTTCCGAGGAAAACAGCAAAACCGCGAATATGCTTGGCATATTTAGAGATCGTTTCAAGGATATCAAAAGAAATACGATTTCTCTCATGAATTATCACATGCTTCTTGGAGCATGGGTGCACAGTTATAATGCGTTCGTCATGTACGCTTCCATCATTTATATCGGCCCACTTGTTTATCGAGGTATGATTCCGATGGGAGATATGGTTCTCGTGTCGACGACCATTCTTCTCATTAAAGGCCATGCGAGCTACTTCACTGATAATTGGAGAGGTATCGCGGAGCTTCTCGGCGTCATCAAGCGCATTTGCGCGCTTGAAAAGGCGATTCGCGGAGAGAGACTGTTCGCATGGCATTCTTCGCGATCATGCCGTTTCGCGCGCGCATACTTGAACTGCGTTTTTGTTGCCGCGGCATGGATGCCATGCGCGCGAAAAAAGCGGGAGGCGCTGTAACATGAATCATAGGGCGTCTATCGCACACTGATCCGGCCTTGGGTAACCTGGGCCGGATTCATTTTATAGTGAAAAACCAGACAGGCTCTATAGCGAACATGGGCTTGCGCTGGCGTTTTTACATGTTACCTTGGTAGGAGATTCATACGAGGAAATCAATAGGAGGAACCATGCCTGATTTTGTCTCGTTTGACCGTGAACAGAGGAACCATCCTGCGCGCGAGGCGTTTCGGACGTGGGAGGAAGATCGCGAAGAAATCATGTTCTGCGATCCGCATCTTCGCCATTTTGTTTCTTGTCGCACGGAGAAGCTTAATTTCAGAAATGCCGCCGCGTTCGAGAGCATGATGCCTCTCGTCGGCAAGCTTACGAGAGAATATGACAATCCTCGCGGGGAGCCATATCTTGATTCTGTTGATAGGTTCGGAGTGCGAACAGAAAATGTGGTCATGCACTCTGCTCATCGCGAAGTCGGGGAAATACTTTACAACACAGGCATCGTGCGGGCCGCCAAAACGCCCGGTTCGTCCTTCATGCAAGCGCTTCTTTTTTATACGCTTTCGCATGAAGGCGAAGTTGGACATGCATGCCCGATTGCTTGCGCGATCGCGCTTACACGCGCGCTCCGGCGGAGAGGGGCCGCGGCCGAATATGAAGACATGGATAGGATTGCGGCGGTTTCATATGACTCCGCACTCCGTGTGGGCCAGCTTATGACCGAGGTGCAGGGCGGCTCGAATGTCGGCGGCAATGAAATGATTGCTTATCGAAACGAAGACGGCTCATACAGACTCTTCGGAGAAAAATTTTTTTGTTCTGTGGCAGATGCCGACATTTTTATGGTTTCGGCGCGCCTCGACGGAGCGCCGGGCGGAACAAAAGGAATCGGATGTTTCCTTATGCCGCGTTCTATAAACGGCGAACCGAATAATTTCCGCATTGCTCGTCTCAAGAGAAAGATAGGCACAACATCCCTTCCCACCGGAGAATTTGAATTTCATGGAGCTCTCGCCTGCGCTCTTGGGGAACCGGAGAGGGGATTTGAAATACTGGCGGCGGATATCTTGAATACGGCGCGATGGCTCAATGCGGTTGCCGGCGCGGGGATGATGCGAAGCGCGTATATAACGGCAAGCTCCTATGCTCGCTACCGAGTGCAATTCGGAAAAAATATCGCCTTTTATTCGTATGTTCGCGCGCGCCTCGCCGATATGAAAGCGGAGTGGCTTGCCGCGCTCTATGCGGTATGGCTTGTGACGGATTTGGATTTTCTTATCGACTCCGGAACGGCGAATGAAAATGAACAATACCGCCATCGTCTCTTCGTGAATGCGGTTAAATATGTTACCGCCGAGGAGTGTATACGCGCGATTGAAAACGGGATTGAAGTCTTGGGCGGCAACGGCGCCATATATGATTTCAGCAATCTCCCAAGGCTTCTCGGAGATGCGCATGTATATAAGCTTTGGGAGGGAACGCCCGGGACGCTTCTTTCACAGATTGAGCGCGATCTTGGCAGATTCGGCCCCGATGCGCTGATTGCGTATGCCAACCAGCTTATAGATGAGGCGCTTCCTAATATGCAGACAGTGCTTCAAGGCCTCGTCTTTGTCGGATGGAATCGAACAAAATCGGCGCTCTATAATATGAAGAACCATCCTGATTCACCCGATTTTTCCGTTACCGTGAGGCACTTTGTGCGCCTTACGGTGATCGCTCTTATGTCCATGGCGGCGGGAAGACGCCTCACAAGCGCTTCTGTAAAAGACGAACTTCTCGCCACGGCGGAGCTTATCGCATGGAAAGAATTCGGCGGTTCATTTGAAAGCGGGAATACTCGCCCTCGCATAGATAGAGTCCTTGGTTTAGACGTCTAGGGGATCTAAATAGCCGTCCGTGGGGCGGCTTTTTCATATCATGCCGCAGTATTGTTGACTTATTTTTGGCGTCTTGCTAGTATCTTTGAGTAAGCTTTAATAGCTTGCCCAATTTAACGAATTGTATGGCTAAAAAGTCAATCATCGCGCGGTCCCAAAAACCGCCAAAATTTGCATCCCGCGCCATTCGGCGCTGTTTTAAGTGCGGCAGAAAGCACGGCTATATGAGAGATTTCGATCTTTGCCGCGTCTGTTTTCGGGAAATGGCGAATGAGGGTGAAATTCCCGGAATCCGCAAATCTTCGTGGTAATTTTTAATTTTCGCATACTTTATGGACCCAATCGCAGACATGCTTATACGGATAAAAAACGCCGGTCTCGTCAGAGCGGATTCGGCGCAGTTTCCGTATTCCAATATAAAATTTTCGATTGCAAACCTTCTTATGACCGAGGGATATGTCAAATCGGTTTCCAAAAAAGGGAAGAAAGTAAAAAGAACGATTGAGATCGGTCTTCTATACGACAAGGATGGGAAGCCCCGCATTCATGATGTGAAGCGGGAATCAAAGCTTTCGCGGAGAATATATAAGGGATTTCGCACCATTACGCCCTACCGCCGCGGCTATGGCATGACCGTGCTTTCGACTACGAAAGGCATTATTCCGGACAAAATCGCGCGGAAAGAAAAAATCGGAGGGGAAGTATTATTTAAGATTTGGTAAAAAATAATGTCTAGACTGGCAAAAAAACCAATTATGATACCGAGCGGAATAGCTGTCGCGCAAAGCGGCCATACTATTTCGGTCAAGGGCAGCAAAGGCGTTGTCGCGCGCGATTTTCGCGATGAAATCGGTATCGCAATCGGCGACAAGGAAATCGTTCTCACTCCTCGGGGAGAGAGCAAATTCGTTCAGTCGCTCCTTGGCACATACGCATCCCATCTCTCAAATATGATCCACGGGGTGCATACGCCTTACGAAAAGAAGCTTATTATTGAAGGTATCGGCTTCAAGGCGGAAGTTTCCGGAAAAAATATTATTCTAAG
>JAKEFN010000060.1 GCA_022616085.1 bacterium | reverse complement strand
GGAAAGCGAAGAATATTGTTGATATTTTGAGTCTTTCCGAGCCGTCGTTTTCAGCCCGCAACATGAATTCGCAGTAGTCAAGAGTTTTTGAACATGCTCTAAAGGCTTGATTAGAAATAGGCCATATGCTACACTATTCCCCATGTCAACGATAAGCCAACTTATAAAGAAAAGACGGAAAAAGCCGATAAAAAGGACGCGCTCCGTTGTCATGGGACGCGGTTTTAATACGCTTAAAAATAGGCCTCGGAAATACGGTTCTCCTTTTAAGCGCGGCGTATGCGTCAAGGTTACAACGACGAACCCAAGGAAGCCGAACTCTGCGGTGCGAAAAATCGCCCGTGTCCGGCTTACGAACGGGATGGAAATCACCGCGTATATTCCGGGCGAGGGACACAAGCTTCAGGAACACTCGGTGGTCTTGGTTCGCGGCGGGCGCGTGAAAGACATCGGCATCAATTACACGATTGTGCGCGGTGTTTTGGACGCAACCGGCGTTGATGCGCGGAGGCAGAGCAGGAGCAATTATGGGGCGAAAAAGCCTAAGTAGGAAAGGGTGCGGGAAAACGTAGTTTCCCCGCATCAAAAAGAGCGAGCCCGCCGCACGGCGGAGCGAGCGGACAAACATTATGCGAAGAAAAATCAAACAAAGAGATCCGGTGCGGCCGGATGAAGAATATAATTCGCCGAAGGTGCATAAGTTCATAAATTATGTGATGATAGGCGGAAAGAAAAATGCGGCGCGTGGCGTTGTGTATGGCGCGCTTGATATCGTTCGCGATGGAGGCGAGAAAGAAAAAGCGCTTGAGATTTTTGAAGCGGCTATTCGAAATGCCGGCCCGACCGTTGAGGTGCGTTCAAGGAGAATCGGCGGCGCGAGCTATCAAGTTCCCCGCGAGGTGCGCGCCGAGCGGCGTCTTGCGCTTGCCATGCGCTGGATTATTGCCGCGTCGCGGACAAAAAAAGGTTCTCCCGCAAAGAAACGCCTTGCGGCAGAGCTTCTTTCGGCAAGCAAGAACGAAGGCGAAGCGGTGCGGAAAAAAGAGAACACCCTCAAAATGGCTGAAGCGAACAAAGCATTCGCGCACTTTAGTTGGTAGGATATCGGCGGTTCATCCGTTACCTCGCCGTTATTCGGAGTCCGGCATCTATCCATTTCCCCTTTATTGATCTATAGTAGCTTTATGGAACACGTCACAGAAAAAAGACACGGATTCTTTCATCTCCTTTTTTATCAAGGGCCGGGCGCGGACGCATAAAAGATTTTAAAAAGGTACCGAATATTCTGCTTCGAGAGATTTGATTCGCGCAGGAATTTAGAAAATGAGAGAAAAAACCCGCGTGGCGCGCGGGGTTAAAAGGCAAAGCGATGTGTTTTTATTGAATGGGCTTGCATTTCCCCATCCAATTATCGCAAAAAAATAGGTTATGTTCCCAATCCAGTAGGATGTAATCGGAGCCTCCATTCACCCACATCACCATTCCTCGTGGATCCGCCCTCCACCCACGATACCCGTGCGTTCCGGATATTTCATGTCCTAATCTTTGAATGTATTCCGACATTTGCCGCAGATACTCTGCGGACATATTTACGGCTTGCACAGGGACGGTATCATGGTGTTTGTGCGACCCACGCGCTGAGGCTTCCACCGACAACACCGACAGTAAAATAGCTATAAAAAATCTTACTTTCATTAAAACTCTCCTGAATGCATAAGATGTAATTTATAATATAATTATTATTTTGTCAACCCCTTTTCATGTAGCTAATTTTCCTATATAGTATCTTCTTGTAGCCCGTGAACTAGAGCATGTTCAAAAACTCTTGACTACTGCGAATTCATGTTGCGGGCTGCAAACGGCGGCTCGGAAAGACTCAAAATATCAACAATATTCTTCGCTT
>JAKEFN010000059.1 GCA_022616085.1 bacterium | reverse complement strand
CCGTTTCTCGCCATCGCCGCATTTATTGAAGTCTTTATAACTTCTCTCTTTTTCCGATGATATTTTCTTTAACAGCCACGGCGATTTTGTGGAACTGTAAGAGTCTTTTGTGATATATTATTTTTATCTTCTCTATGAGAAATCTTGCACGTTCACTTGCTCGCGCGCATACTGTCTCCGGAAAAATGTTCATTCCGTATGGAGTGCTTCTTTTGTTTCTTGGGATTATTTCCGTCTCGGCGCAGCTTACGTTTGTCACACACCCCCAATTGGCGGGGGATATTGATTTTCAACTCCTTATTCTCGGAGGTTTTCTTTTCATCGGATATTATATAAACAAAATCGCTCCGGCGACTGTTATTCCTTCTTTTGTATGGGCGATATTCGCCGGCATGGCACTTCAGCCGGTGCTTTCTTTTTACACGCACGATGTTTCCGCGCTCGCGGTCGTTATGGAAATTTTCGGCGCCATCATTCTTTTTGCGGGCGGGTTGGAAATTCCCTTCAAAAATTTCAGAAATTATTTTTTTCCGATCATGTCGCTCTCCCTTTTCGGGGTCGTGATCTCCGCGTTTGCGTTCTCGCTCGCGCTTTATTGGGCGACGGCGCTTTTTACCGATTTTGACGTTTTTATACTGCCGTCAATCGCCATTTTGAGCATGGCGCTCGTGTCTACGGATACGAACGGCATTGTTTCGACGCTCCAATCGCTTCGCTTCAAGCGCCCTTTCTTGAAGCAGGTCGCTGTCGCTGAGAGCGCGCTTACCGATGTAAGCGGAAGCGTTTTTACGCGATTTCTTATCATTGCGCTTGTTTCCGTGCCGCTTACGACGGAAAGTTCCGTTTTTTCGGTTTTTTCTCCTCTTTTCAAAAAAGCGACGTATGACGCATTCGCGCTTCAGATTATTTCCGGCATTGTCGTCGGATATATGGGATTTGCTCTTCTCAAGCATTTTTATGGAAAGACAAAAAATTCGGGAGGGCTCCATGCACAAACAGACCCCGCGCTCCTCTTTGCCGTCCCCATTTTTACGTTTGTTCTTGGAAATGCTTTGGGCGGGGCCGGCTTCCTTGCGGCGTTCGTGAGCGGTCTTCTTTTTTCAGATGAGCGCGCCGCGGCCGGACCGGCTTCGCATTTCTATGAAAACATACTGAATCATCTTATAAAACCTTCCATATTTATTGTGCTCGGAGCGCTGGTTCCTGTCGCCACTTTGTTCAACTTCGCTCCTCTTGGCGTATTCTCCGCGCTTCTTTTTATGTTTGTTATCCGTCCGTTTGTCGTTTCCGTGTCGCTTCTGCCGTGGATTAGGAGAGGCGTCTTCCGTCTTGGGGATATTTTGTTTCTTTCTTTTATTCGGGAGACCGGCATTATGGCGGCGATACTTCTTATTATTGCCGCAACATCGGAAGTTATAAGCTCCGATTTTGTCATTTCGATCGGGATGTGGGTGATACTTATGACGCTTGTCATCGAGCCTCCGCTCACGCCGTATGTCGCAAAAGAAGTGGGTGCGGCCGAGATGACCGGAAAAATGTAATTTGACAAGGGGGCATCTCCCATGATATTACATCAACATGAAAAACAATCCTAAAACAGAGCGAACATATCTCATGATTAAGCCGGACGGGGTCCGGAAGGGCCTCATCGGCGAGGTTATCAAGCGCATTGAACAACGCGATCTTAAGGTCGTGGCGCTTGACATGTTTCAGCCGACAAAAGATCAGATCGACGAGCATTATCCGAAAGATGAGAAGTGGCGCCGCCGCTTGGGCGAAAAGACGCTTCAGACGTACGAAAAATACGCTTACGACGCAAAAGCGGAGCTCGGTACGACCGATACGCTTGAAATAGGAGACAAGGTGCGCGAATGGCTTGTCGATTATATGGTTTCCGCGCCCATGGTGCGCATGGTGATACAGGGAATTCATGCGGTTGATATGGTGCGAAAAATAGCGGGCCCCACGATGCCGTATCTTGCGGATATGGGCACGATTCGCGGGGATTTTTCGAACGACTCTCCCGCGCTCGCGAATTCTGAAAAGCGCGCGGTTATGAATCTTGTCCACGCATCGGAAACGCGCGAAGAAGCGGATCACGAAATCGAATTTTGGTTCGGAAAGAAGAGCATTTTCGACTATAAGAGATTTGGCATTGACGAGTAGAGATTATGCTATAATGCAAAGAGCCGCCGCTGGTAAATTTCTAGATGTAACGTTTCTGGAGTTTTATATCGGAACTCGCTGTGGCGGGTTTCCTGCGAACACCAACCTATTTACTTTGAATTACGAAACTAAATCCTGCTGTAAGCTTCTGGACTTCGGCTACGTCGAACCCGAAAATTTTTTGCAATACCTACGGCATTAAACAAAAAATTATTCGGTCTCGGCTCGCTCGAAGCCAAAAGCTCTCGCAACGAATTTAGTTTCGTAATTCAAAGTATTGTAAAACCTAGAACGTATGCCCGCGCCGGTCAGTGCCCCGTTAAATTAATTTTGTTGGGCAAAATTTTCAAATTTCGGCTGCGACTCGGTAAAAATTTTCAGTAAATACTTCCAGCATTGAACTGAAAATTTTTACCGTCGTCTCGCTCAAAATTAAAAAATTTTTCTCCGACGAAATTAAATTAACGGGGCACTGGCAAAAATTCCGCTTGTTGGCGGAGTTTTTGTTTTATGATACCTTTTTGAAAGGAGAAAATTGGAGGATACAGCATTGAAAATTATAGGCCACCGCGGCGCGTGCGGTCATGCGCCGGAAAATACCCTGAAATCCATTCGGAAAGCGCTTGAGCTTGGCGTTGACATGATTGAAATTGACGTTCATCCGTGCAAAGGATATAAGGATGTTTTTGTGATCCATGATGATACCGTTGATAGAACGACGAACGCGAAAGGAAGAGTCGTTGAACGGCCTTATGAAATATTACGAGCGCTTGACGCGGGAGAGGGCGAGAAAATTCCTACTTTGGGGATGGTTATTGAAACGATAGGGAACAATACGCCGCTCGTCATAGAAATGGAATTTCCAGGGGTTGAAGATATAGTCATTCCCAAAATCGGGCATTATGTGACCTACGGATATCATTGTAATAATTTCGTATTCGAGTCTTATTTTCCGGATATTCTGGAGACGTGCTTCGTGACCATACCGGACGTGCCCCGTGCGGCTCTCGTCACCGGTTCTTCGCAAGGCTTTTTTGACTGGTTGAGCGATCTTTATGTGTCTGCGATTGTTATGGATGTGCGCTACGCGGACAAAACCGCGGTGCGCCGTGCCGAAAAGCGCGATATGGAGACATGGATATATACCGTGAATGACGAGCGCGATTTGAAACGGGCGCACCACGTTGGCGCGCATGCAGTTTTTACGGACTATCCCGACAGAATCAGACAATTTTTGTCTAGCTTCTAATTATACCCGCGAAACACCGCGGGATTTTTTATCTGTGGATTACTGCTTCTCCGCATTCGGAAAAAATCTGTGTTACAATAAAATCGGGAAACATAGTCCGTTTCTCTATTTAGCCGTATAGCGACATTTTTTTAAAAAAACAATGCCAACCAGAGTGCTTATGTTCGGTTGGGAATTTCCTCCGCATAATAGCGGCGGTCTTGGCACTGCCTGTCTTGGACTTTCGCGTTCGCTTGCGCGGGAGGGTATTGATATTACGTTCGTATTGCCGCGAGAGGTGTCTGCCGAAGCTCCCGCGGATAATTTCCGCTTTGTATTCGCGGATGTCCCGAATATCAGGGTAAAATGCGTTCATGTCGGACTCTATCCGTATATTACATCGGAATCATACGAAGCGAGGCAAAAAGGAGCAGCATCGCCGTATGCGGGAAGCCTCATGGAGGAGGTGCGGCGTTATGCCGAGCTTGCTCGCGTTATTGCGCGCGAAGAGAATTTTGATATTATCCATGCGCATGACTGGCTTTCATTTCCGGCAGGTGTTGCCGCTAAGGAAGTTTCCGGGAAGCCCCTCGTCGCGCATCTCCATGCCACCGAGTTTGATCGAACCGGCGGAAACGGCATTAATACCGCCGTATATGCGATGGAAAAAGCCGGTATGGAAGCGGCAAACCGCGTTATTGCCGTTTCAGGGCGCACTAAACGCATGGCGGAGGAACACTACGGCATCAGCGGGGATAAGATAGACGTTGTGCATAACGGCATAGACCCGAATCCCGCGCAGGGTAGCGTCTATGGCGGTCTCAAGAAACTCAAAGAAGACGGCGCGAACATAGTTCTCTTCGCGGGGCGCATTACGCTTCAGAAAGGGCCTGACTATTTTGTAAAGGCGGCGCGCCGCGTGTTTGACGTTGAGCCGAACGTTTATTTCGTTGTTGCCGGTTCCGGCGATATGGAGCGCCAGATGATGCAGGAGGCGGCATATATGGGGCTTGGTTCTCGGTTTATTTTTGCCGGATTTCTTCGCGGCACGGAGCTTGACGCAGTATATAAAATCGCGGATCTTTATGTAATGCCTTCTGTTTCGGAACCATTCGGCATCACGCCGCTTGAATCGCTCGCGCAGGGCACGCCGGTGCTTATATCAAAACAATCCGGCGTCTCGGAAGTGCTTCGGCATTCCTTGCGCGCCGATTTCTGGGACATTGACGATATTGCGGACAAAATCGTATCCGCCTTGCGCCATCCGCCGCTTCATTCTACACTCGCGGAAAACGGGATGAGAGAAATAAGAGACCTCACATGGGAAAACGCGGCGCAAAAAGTTGCCGCGACATACCGCACAATTCTCAGCGCGCCCGCATTTGTCTGATACCGCGGAATATGGTTTCAAAAATAATAGCAAAGGTTTTCAATAAGGAATGGGACGGCCTTCATGAGGCCGCTTTTTTGCTTGGCACATTTGCGCTTTTTTCGCAATTGCTCGCGCTTATTCGGGATCGCCTTCTTGCCCATACGTTCGGGGCGGGGAGCAGTCTCGATATTTATTACGCCGCATTTCGCATACCGGACCTTATTTTTGCTTCAGTCGGTTCATTTGTGGCGGTTACGGTGCTTATTCCTTTTCTCATCAAACGCCTGCATAATAACGACCAAGCTGGACATGCGTTCTTTAATCAGATTTTCAGTATTTTTTTTATCGTGATCGTTGTGGTAAGTATTATTGCGTATATGTTGATCCCGTATCTTGGGGGTATAGTTGCGCCCGGTTTTACCCCGAGCGAAAAGGAAGAACTGGCGGAGTTGTCGCGCATACTTCTCCTTTCGCCGATTCTGCTCGGACTTTCTAACCTTCTCGGAAGCATCACGCAATCCTTCAGGCGTTTTTTTGTCTATGCCGCAAGCCCTGTTTTGTATAATATCGGCATCATTGCGGGGATTGTTTTTTTATATCCGCTTGCGGGGCTCGCTGGACTCGCGTATGGCGTTGTTTTCGGAGCGTTTCTCCATATGGCAGTCCAAATTCCGGTCATCATGCGTCATGGATTTATGCCGCGTTTCTTGCTCTCGTTTGACTGGCCGACCATCCGGGACGTTATTCGGATTTCTCTTCCGCGCACCGCCGCGCTTTCAACCCACCATTTTTCTCTTCTTGTGCTCATTTCTCTCGCGTCTCTTCTTCGCGATGGATCGGTTTCGGTTTTTAATCTATCCTTCAACCTTCAATCGGTTCCGCTTTCGATTATAGGTATAAGCTATTCGGTTGCCGCGTTTCCGACCCTTGCGGGGCTTTTTGAGAACGGAGAGCGGGAGAAGTTTCTTGCCCAGATTGAGGTTGCGGCGCGGCATATTATTTTTTGGTCTCTTCCGGCCTCCGTTCTTTTCATTGTCCTTCGGGCGCAAATCGTCCGGACGATATTCGGTTCCGGTCATTTTGATTGGAATGCGACGCGGCTCGCCGCCGCATGCCTCGCGCTTTTTTCGGTGTCCATTGCCGCTCAAAGTCTCGCCGCTCTTTTTACGCGCGGATTCTATGCGCGTGGAGAAACGAGGACGCCCCTTATTATCAATGTGTTTTCCGGAGCGGTGGTCATTCTCTCGGCTTTCCTATTTCTTAAGATTTTTGAAGCAAGCGAATTTACGCGATATTTTTTTGAGTCGCTCATGCGCCTTGAGGGTGTTGCGGGGAGCGCCATCATTATGCTCCCATTTGCATATGCAGTAGGGCTTATAGTAAACGCGTTTCTTCTTTTCTATATGTTTCAAAAGAGTTTCCGTGAATTCGGCGCTCGTCTTCGCACGACTTTTTTCCATTCATTTTCCGCAAGCGTTGTTATGGGTTTTATTGCGTGGATATTTCTTGACGTATTCGATAATTTTTTCAATCTCGGGACGTTTATGGGTGTTTTTCTACAAGGGCTTTGCGCCGGACTTATCGGTATCGTCGCGGGGATATGCATTTTGAAAATTCTTAAAAATACCGAAATAACGGAAATTACCCGATCGATACGGCACAAATTTTGGCGGACCAAAGGCGTCATTGCGCCGGATCAGGGTGAGTTATAGACCTTTTTTTATGATTTTAACAAACCCCCGAGCATTGGGGGTTTGTTTTCACGCTGTGCCGAAATGGAGGGAGGCACAGAAAAATATAGTGGGTTTTTGTGAGAGTTTACGGCCGTGCGCCGGACGATTATGCGCACGGCCACTCTCTGTCCATGAAGACGAAACGTCTCCACATTTGTTACATTCCATGCTACGATTATCCCATCATGGAGAAAAAATATGACATTGTTTCGCTCGGGAGCGCGCTTCTTGATATTATTGTTTCCGTTCCGGAAAGCGAACTTCAGCGTCTCGGGCTTACCAAGGGTGTTATGCGCCTTATTGGTGAAGACGAGTCTCTGCGACTTGAAGAGGCGCTCCGAAGAAAAAAAATCCATATTTCCGCGGGGGGCAGTGCGGGGAACACCGCCGCCGGCGTTGCCGCGCTTGGCGGAGGCGCCGCCTTTATGGGGAGAGTCGGGACGGATGAATTTGGAGAGGAGTATGAAAAAAAGACAAAAGAAGGGGGCGTAGAGGCCAAGCTGGAGCGATCATCCGATGCGCATACCGGCCGCGCAATCACATTTGTTACCCCCGACCGAGAGCGTTCGTTTGCGACATATATCGGAGCATCCGCGCTACTGTCCGAAGGCGATATATCATCGGAGACTGTTAGAGCCAGTCGCATTCTTCATATTGAGGGATATTTGTTTTTTAATCCTGGAACCCGCGCCGCCGGTTTAAAAGCTATCGAAATCGCGCAGAAAGAAAATGTCTCTATTTCCCTCGATCTCTCGGATGCCGCGCTTGTTGAAAAAAATTTTGATATAATGCGGGACATCGTGCGAGCCGCCCATATCGTGTTTGCTAATGAAGATGAGGCGCGCGCATTCACTGGCGCGGAACCCGAGGAAGCGCTTGAAAAATTTTCGGAAACGGCCGGAACTGCAGTCGTAAAGTTGGGCGAGAAAGGCAGTATCGCGAAACATCGCGGCGAAAAATACGCGTTTGCGGCGCATGCGGTTCAGACGGTGAATACAAATGGCGCGGGCGATATGTATGCGGCCGGGATGCTTCTCTCTCTTGCGCGCGGAAAAGGGGCGGAATACGGAGGACGGCTTGGGAGTCTCGTTGCGGCGCGCGCGGTCGCGCAAGAAGGCGCGCGGATTTCAAAAATGAAAAGTCAAAAATGAAAAAAGAAAAACGAATATGGCTCAAACATTAGAATATAAAGTAAAAGACATTTCTCTCGCCGACTACGGCCGCAAAGAGATAGATATTGCCGAGAAAGAGATGCCCGGTCTTATGGCGCTTCGGAAGAAATACGGAAAGGAAAAGCCTCTTTCCGGCGCGCGAATCACGGGAAGTCTTCACATGACGATCCAAACCGCCGTTTTGATTGAAACCCTCGCGGCGCTCGGCGCGGATGTTCGGTGGGCTTCATGCAACATTTTCTCAACGCAGGATCATGCGGCGGCGGCGATTGCCGCGCGCGGCATTCCCGTATTCGCATGGAAAGAGGAGACACTGCTTGAATATTGGTGGTGCACGGGAGAGGCCCTTGATTTCGGGAGCCGGGGCCCGAATCTTATTGTTGACGATGGCGGTGATGCAACACTCTTTATTCACAAAGCGGCGGCTTTAGAAAAAGACCCGGGGTTCCTTTCCGCGGTTTCCGATGATTTGTCTCCGGAAGCCGCCGCTCTTCATGCGGAGATTAGGACGCGCCTCTCAAAACATCCTAAAGGATACTGGGAAGGCATGGCAAAAGAAATAAAAGGCGTGTCCGAAGAAACCACAACCGGCGTGCATCGCCTCTATCAGATGATGAAAGACGGGACACTTCTTTTTCCCGCCATAAACGTCAACGATTCCGTAACGAAGAGCAAGTTTGACAATCTCTATGGCTGCCGCGAGAGTTTGGCGGACGGAATTAAGCGCGGCACGGATGTCATGGTCGCGGGCAAAGTTGCCGTCATCTGCGGTTTCGGCGATGTGGGCAAGGGGAGCGCGGCGAGCCTCCGCGGTTTCGGCGCGCGTGTGATTGTTACAGAGATCGACCCTATTTGCGCTCTGCAGGCGGCAATGGAAGGTTATGAAGTGCGAACGCTCGAGAGCGCTCTCTCTGAAGGAGATATTTTTGTTACCGCGACAGGGAACCGCGATATTATTCGTATCGAGCACATGGAGCGCATGAAGGACCAGGCGATTGTCTGTAACATCGGCCATTTTGACAATGAAATTGATGTCGCGGGGCTTGAAGCGTATGCCGGCATCAAAGAAGTAAATATCAAACCGCAGGTAGACAAGTTCGTTTTTCCGGACGGGCATTCGATTATTCTTCTTTCGCGCGGGCGGCTTGTAAACCTCGGCAATGCCACCGGGCATCCGAGCTTCGTTATGAGCAACTCGTTCACCAATCAGGTGCTCGCGCAGATGGAGCTCTGGAAGGGAAATTATGCGAAGGGGGTTTATATGCTTCCTAAACATATCGATGAGGAAGTGGCGCGGCTCCATTTGGAAAAGCTTGGCGTAAAGCTCACAGCGCTTACCAAAGAACAAGCGGACTATATCGGCGTCCCAGTTGAAGGGCCGTATAAACCGGAGCATTATAGGTATTGACGTTTTTTTCTCGTTTGCTAGGATATTTTGGTGCATCACATCGGATGCATAACTGGCCCACTCGATGAGGAGGAGACAATTATGATGACAGCGATCGCAATTTTGGCACTCGCGTTTCTTGCCGGCGGTGCATGGTATTGGAACGAGAAAACCGGTAAGAATGAGGCGGATTCACCCCCCGACACTTCCGTTGCTCCGGAGGCGGAAACGCCTCCCGAGACCCCGAACACATGTTGCGGGGAAGAGGATGACAGCGACCTTTTGTAATTTTTAGTTTACGTAATTTTTTACAGGAGTTTACTCCTGTTTTTTTGTGCTATTTGACAAAATAATTGGGTGTGGTAGGATATCGGTGTTGCATCCATACGCGATGCTTAATGAGGAGAGAGAAAAATGACATTTTTTGGCCTTGTTGCCGGAGTTTCGGTCCTTATTTTCGTTGGGGCCGTTCTTGAGCGGGTCAGTCCCGCCTGGTACGAGCGGCTCGTCAGCCCGGCGGTCGGCTATGTAGCCGATCTCGTCGAGACAAGTGGGACGACTAAGGATAGTAAGGATAGCGACTCCTAACAATTTTTTGTTTTTGTTATTTTACAGGCTACGGCCTGTTTTTTTATGCACATGACGCTTTTTATGGAGCGCGGTATAATAGGATCATTATCAGTTTTTTAATGCATTATGAATTTTATTAAAATGTATGGTCCGCTTATTTCGCGGATTCTTTTATCAGCCATATTTATTTTGGCGGGCATTGGGAAAATTACGGGCTTCGCCGGAACGGTCGTCTATATTAATTCGGTCGGTCTTCCAATGCCGGCGGTGCTCGCTATCCTCGCCATTATAGTTGAACTCGGCGGCGGTATTCTCCTTCTTCTCGGGTATTATACGAAGATCGCATCCGGCGCGCTTTTTGTTTTTACCCTTCTTGCGGCGCTTTTTTTCCACCTCAATTTCGGCGATCCCATGCAACAAGCGATGTTTTTGAAGAATCTTGCGATCATGGGCGGCATGCTTATGCTCTTCGTGCATGGCGCGGGCCGGGTTTCGTGCGATATGAAGCGCGGGACAGGAACTCCGGAAGTG
>JAKEFN010000058.1 GCA_022616085.1 bacterium | reverse complement strand
TGACTCTTCTCTAGAGCATGTTCAAAAACTCTTGACTACTGCGAATTCATGTTGCGGGCTGCAAACGACGGCTCGGAAAGACTCAAAATATCAACAATATTTCTCGCTTTCCTCGCCGCATTTTCGCCTCGCACCATGAATTCTCGCTACGTCAATAGTTTTTTCACAAGCTCTAAAAAATGATACTTTTTATTGAGCCCGCGACAGAAGGAGAGTTCATGTATAATTCCCCGGAACTTTGGCAGGAGCTTTTTCAAAGAATTAATGTCTTTTGGATTCATGATAGAAATCCCCAAAGGCCATACGCGCTTTTTACATCCGGCCTTCATGCCGCAGGATATTTCAATTCCGATGTTCTTTTTTTTGAGCATCCGGCGCATGGACACTCGGCGGCGCGCGGACTTGCGGAATCGCTCGAGGCGGATCCCCTATATGAAAAGCCGGATCGCGTCATCGCCCCCGCAATGGGCGGGATCGCCCTTGCATCGGGCGTTGCACAGCGGCTTGGCACGGCATGCGGGTATATTATGTATACCGGCGCAGGCAAGAATAAGCGTTTTTTTGTGCCGGAGCGCATACGGATAAAAGAGGGAGAGCGTGTTCTTGTTGTCGATGATGTTATGTCAACCGGCGGAAGCGTTGAAGCGACAATACGAACCCTTGAAGACGCTGGAGCCGTCGTTCTTCCAATTGTGGGAGTTCTTTGCAGTTATAACGTCTCCGAAACGGCGAGCGGGAAAAAAGTTGTTTCGCTTTTTCGTTATTCCATGCCAACATGGGATCAGGGGAAGTGCCCTTTCGGCGAAGAAGTTCTTCCGGCGCTTCGCCCGAAACAAAATTGGGATACCCTTACCCAAACATATCCGAAGGGGCACGGTAATGATTAAGAGAGAATTTTTTCCTGTTATCGTTGCGCCTGATTTTAGTCCTGCGAAGTGTGGAGGCGAATTCCTTTTTTCTCTCAAGCCGGATATGGTTACAGCCATGTGCGCCGCCGGCGAAGAGGGCATCAATGCATTGAAAAAGACGCTGCATCCGTCTACCAAGCTTATCGGAGTCACCAAGCTTACTTCGAAAGGCGGAGAAAATTCTCTGGATAGGGTTTTGAGGCTTGCGGAAAAAGGGAGCCGTGGCGGCGTTGACGGATTTACATGCTCCGTTCATGAAGTTTCCCGGCTTCGGGAGCAATATCCCGATAAGATTCTTATTGTTCCGAGCGTTCGCTCGCCGGATGCGGTGATCGCGGAGGATGACCAAAAACGAACGGGGACTTTCAGACAGGCGTTTATTGACGGCGCCGACTATTGCATAAGCGGGAGGCAGATAATTCGAAATGAATATCCCCTCCAAGAATTAAGAAGAATTTACGAGGAAGAAATTTCCCTCGTATTGGGTCAATAGGCTTTACCTATTGGAATTTGAGATTATATCGGCTTCTTAAGCCGATATTTTGTTTATGGATACCCGCTTTGTCAAGTATCTGGAATTTGTTTTTTGCGTTAAAATGCACACATGTCTTTATTTGAACGATTTTTCAAGGTGTTTTCGAATGAGGTCGGGATTGATCTCGGCACCGCCAATACCCTCGTCTATATTAAAGGTTACGGCATTGTCATAAACGAGCCGTCCGTGGTTGCGGTTAATCAGAAAACGGGGCAGGTTGTGGCGGTCGGACGGGATGCGCGACAAATGCTCGGGCGCACTCCGGCGCACATTGTTGCCGTGCGACCTCTTGTTGACGGCGTGATTTCGAATTTTGAAGTGACGGAAGAGATGCTTATTTATCTCTTGAACAAAGTCGCAAAAATCTCCAAACGCTTCATCGGCCCGCGCGTGCTCGTCGGCGTGCCTTCGGGTATCACGAACGTGGAACGGAGAGCGGTTTATGATGCGGCGCGCGGCGCCGGCGCGCGCGAAGTTTTTACCATTGAGGAACCCATGGCCGCGGCAATCGGAATGCGGCTCCCTATAGAGGATCCAGTGGGGAGCATGGTGATAGACATAGGAGGCGGAACGACCGATATCGCCGTCATCTCCATGGGAGGAATCGTAAAGGCGAAAAATTTGAAGGTTGCCGGAGACCACTTGAATGAGGCGATTATCAATTATATTCGAAATGAATTTAAAATTCTTATCGGCGAAAAATCAGCGGAAAGCGTAAAAATCGCAATCGGATCCGCGGCGAAACTCGATGCGCCCGCCGAGTCTCCCATACGGGGCCGCGACCTTATTTCAGGTCTTCCCCGCGAGGTTGTCATTACGGACAGCGACATCAGGGAAGCGCTCGCGGAACCGATTCATTTGATCGTCGAGTCCGCAAAGGAAGTTCTTGAGACAACGCCGCCCGAAATACTTTCCGACATTATGTATCGGGGCGTCTATGTGGCGGGAGGCGGCGCGCTTATCAAAAATCTGGATGCGCTTCTTTTTGAACACCTGAACCTGCCTATTCACAGCGCGGATGATCCGCTCACGGTTGTTGCGCGCGGAACGGGGATTGTGCTTGAAGACATCGATGCCTACCGCGATATAATTATGGGAAGCGATGATGAATTACTCCCTCAAATCAAATAGAAAAAAGAAAATCGCGGGCCGCTTTGCCGCGATATGGGCGGCGGCTATCCTCGCGGCCGGGCTCCTTGCTTTGTTTGCGGGAGGCGCCATTGCCGACTTGGTTTCGCGCTCGCTCGCTCCGTTTTTATCCGCGGAAGATAGGGTGCGCACGGCGAAAGAGAAAACGGGGCTTATTTTAAAAAGCCCCGCCGATCTCAAACGGGAGAATATGCTCCTTAAAGAAGAAATCGCGCGAATATCCGATGCGCTCGCGGACAGGAATTTTTTACGCGCGGAAAATGCGCGGCTTAAAAATTTTTTAGGCCGAGATGTTTCTCCCGGCGAGTATATTCTTGCCGGCATTCTCGCGCGGCCGGATGATTCTCTTTATGATACGCTCGTGCTTGATGCGGGCGTGAAAGAAGGCGTCCGATCCGGAGATTTTGTCATCGCGCCATCCCATACGGTTATTGGAAAAATAGCGGAGACGCGAAGCGAAACGTCGAAAGCGATCCTTTTCGGAACGCCCGGAGAGACGCTTGCCGTCATAATCGGAGAGCATGATATCGCCGCGACCGCTCTTGGAAAAGGCGGCGGGACGCTCCTTGTCCGCCTTCCGCGCGGCGCGGATGTCGAGATGGGCGATCTTGTTACTGCGCCTGGCGCCTCGCTTTCTATCATCGGTTCGGTTGTTCATATTGAAAAAAATCCAAGCGATTCCTTCCAGGAACTTCTTATCGAAAGCAATGCGAATATGCATGAATTGAAATGGGTTTTTATCGCACGTGCTGTTTCCGAAAGAGATCGCGAGGTCGCAGAGTTCCTTCTTGATGCGGAGAATGCCATGCATACCGCGACAGGCACGGAAGAAACCATGGAGGAAATTCAAGATAGCGCAGAGGGAGAAAGCGCCACCACAACGGAGCTATGACGAAGAGACTATTAGCCGATGTTTTATTGTTTTTCGGCGCGCTGTATATTCCGTGGTATGTTTTTTTATGCGTGGGCGCATATCTTTCTTTCCGCTTTAAATATTATGCGGAATTCGCCCTGTTAGCGCTTATGCTTGATATTCTCTACGGCGTTCCGGAGGCTCGTTTCTTCGTTTTTCCGTATGTATATTTTGTGGCTTCCGGTTTTATTATTATTCTCGCTTCCGCGCTCCGCTCCCGCCTTTTTTGGTATAATGATCTGTGATGTTTGGAAGGCGCGCAAAAAGACATATAGAAATCGACCCCGACGAGGTTTTTCTCGATTCGAGAAACCTTCCGGCTTTTGATCGTCATCAGCTTGAGGGGCGGATTGAACGGCCGATTACGAGAATGAGCGCTCTTTCAGTCGCTTTCTTTTTCTTTTTTATACTTGCGGCATTCGGCGCGCGCGTGGGGTTTCTTCAGATTGCAAAAGGGGCGGAATATACGGCATGGAGCGAAGAGAACCGACTGCGGCATACGCCGATTTTTCCGAACCGGGGAGTTATTTTTGACCGAAACGGCACGGAACTCGCTTGGAATATTCCGGGAATAAGCGATGCGGATTTTTCCGAACGCCGGTATGCGGACGGCGCGGGACTTTCGCATGTGCTCGGTTATGTCAGTTATCCGGCGCGGGACAAAAACGGATTTTATTATCAAGTCGAAGTTTTGGGAAAAGACGGCGTCGAGTCGTATTATGACGCATCGCTTCGCGGCCGGGTCGGAACGCGCATTGTCGAGACTGACGCGCTTCAGGAGGTGAAATCAAGCAGCGTCATCCATCCGCCGGAAGACGGCGAAAATATGACGCTTACTATTGATCTTCGCATTCAGGGAGCTCTTACTCGGTCAATGCAGACTCTTTCGGAAGCCCGCGGATTTGCGGGCGGGGCGGGAATTCTTATGGATGTCGAGAACGGAGAGATTATCGCGCTCGCGAATATTCCGGAATTTGATTCTAACGTTATGACTGCAGGCGAATCGAAAGAGACAGTTGCTGAATACCTTGCCAATCCGGGAACTCCTTTTTTGAATCGCGCCGTTGCGGGCCTCTATACGCCCGGCTCTATTGTGAAGCCTTTTATGGCGGTTGCGATTTTGAATGAAGGCATTATGACTCCGGAAAAAAAAGTGGAAAGCACCGGAGAGATTCGCGTGGCGAATCCATATAGCCCCGGCGACTACAGCGTATTTACGGATTGGCGCGCGCACGGATGGGTTGATATGCGGCGCGCGATCGCGGTATCGTCAAACGTGTATTTTTATATCGGCGGCGGCGGCTTTGGCGGCATCAAAGGGCTTGGCATTTCAAACATTGAAAAATATATGCGCCTGTTCGGTTTCGGAGAGCGTTCAGGTATTGATCTTTTCGGTGAAAAACAAGGCATCATCCCGAATCCCGAATGGAAAGAGAAGACATTTGAGGGCGATATATGGCGCTTGGGAGACACATACAATACGGCAATCGGGCAATACGGATTTCAAGTAACGCCCATTTCGGTCGTTCGGGGGGTTGCGGCGATAGCAAACGGCGGAACGCTTGTAACGCCCCATATTGTCTCGGATCCCCGCGTAGTGCGGAGTTCCATAGAGATAGATGAGATTCCGGACGAGTATTTCCAAGTGGCGCGCGAAGGGATGCGGCAGTCGGTTACCGAAGGTATCGCGGGGGGGCTTCGGCTCCCGTATCTTGAGGTGGCGGGGAAGACCGGAACCGCGGAAATCGGATCGCGAAAGCAATTTGTCAATTCTTGGATTACGGGTTTTTTTCCGTATGACAAGCCCCGATACGCTTTTGCGATTGTCATGGAGCGCGGCCCTCGAGAGAACCTCACTGGCGCGGTATTTGCGATGAGGAGTCTCCTTGAATGGATGCACAAAGAAACACCCGAATATTTTAAATAGGACTTACGCGTTTGGCGCATTTCTTTGTTGCTTCGCTCGTTTGCTCCCGCGCTGTATGTTAAATACAGCTTGGTCGCAAGCCTCGCGCGCGCCAGCAATTGCATCCAAACGCGTAAGTCCTATTAAATTAACTGCGCCTGAAGTTCCCCGATAAGAGCCATTGCTTTCCTTTTGAGAAGGCGATATAATAGTCCGCATGGATGAAAAACAATATTTAAGCAAAGAAAAGCACGCGGAACTCACTGCGGAGCTTGATACTCTCAAGAACGCCAAACGCAAACAGATTGCGGAGCAGCTTGAATTTGCCAAATCGCTCGGCGATCTCGCGGAAAACGCTGAATATCATGAAGCGCGCGCGGAACAGGCAACGGTGGAAGACCGCATCGCCGTCCTCGAAGATATTTTGCAGAATGCCGTCATTGTAAGCGCGGAAGGGCATCGCGGCGATCTTATCTCGATCGGTTCTCGCGTCGTTGTAAAGAAGAAGGACGCAACCGGCACGCGCGAGTATGTTCTTGTCGGGTCCGAAGAGTCGGACATGGCGGAAGGAAAACTCTCTAACACATCGCCTCTCGGCAAAGCTCTTATGGGGGCAAAAAAAGGTGATATTGTCGTCAGTAAAACCCCGACAGGGAAAGTGGAGTATCAGGTGGTGGAAGTGAAGTAATACCATCTCCCATAAACCATTTCGCGCTATTCTTTAAAAATTTGGGCTGTGCCGAACGAAAAATTCTTCAAAATATGTTCATATTCTTCAGTATTTTTCGTTCGGCTCGCCTAAAATTTTTAAGGACTATGCGAAAGCGTTTATTGTCGATGGTATAAATCGTAAATTTTATCGTGGCTTCCCAAGAAGAAATCAGAGAAGAGAGGATGAAAAAACTCGCGCTTCTTAAAGAGGCGGGGATGGATCCTTATCCCATTACAACGCGGAGAGATTTTGAAATCCGCGAGGCGCTTTCTTCGTTTGAAATTCTCCTCAAAAGAAAAAAAAAGACGCGGCTCGCCGGACGGATACAGAGCATACGCGGACAGGGAGGAATCGTCTTTTTTACTTTTGACGACGGGACAGGCAGAATTCAGGGGCTTATCAAGAAAGACGATGTCAAAGAAAAAATTTTCTCTCTTTTTTCCGATACTGTCGATGTCGGCGATTTTATAGAAGCCGGCGGCGTTTTTACGGTCACAAAACGCGGGGAGAAGACGCTCGCGGTTTCCGAATGGAGAATGCTTTCAAAAAGCCTCCGAAGCCTTCCCGATAAATGGCACGGGCTTGCCGATGTTGAAGAGCGGTTTCGCCGAAGATACCTTGATATTCTCATGTCTTCCGAAGTGCGCGGACGATTTGAAGTGCGTTCGCGCCTGGTCTCCGCGCTTCGATCATATATGGACGGGATGGGATTTATGGAAGTTGAGACGCCCATCCTTCAGCCCCTTGCGGGCGGGGCCACGGCGCGCCCTTTTGTGACGCACCACAACGCGCTTGATACCGATTTGCATTTGCGGATAGCGCCGGAACTCTATCTTAAAGAATTATTAATCGCCGGCATGCCGAAGGTCTACGAAATAGGGAGGCTTTTTCGCAACGAAGGCATCGATGTTACCCATAACCCCGAGTTTACCACTATTGAATTCTATGAAGCGTTTGCGGACGCGGCATCCCATCAATCATTTCTTGAAAAAATGATTCCGGCGATTGTGAAAGAAGTGACGGGAAAAACAGCGATCACCTATCAGGGTAAAAAAATAGATTTCGGAAAAAAATTCGCGCGCGTGCCTTTCGCCGATCTCATGAGGCGGTATGCGCACATCGACAATCCGATCGCGGTGCGGACGGAAGAGCTTCGTCTCGCGGCAAAACAACTTGGCGTGGTGGCGGCGCACGCCGAACCTCGAGAGAAAATTCTTGACGGCATCTATAAAAAAGCATGTAGGGAGAAGCTTATCGAGCCGACGTATATTATTGATTATCCGCTTGCGTTTTCTCCTCTTGCGAAGAAGAAAGAGAATAATCAAGACCTCATTGATCGTTATCAGCTCGTTGTCGGCGGCCTTGAGGTGCTTAATGCTTTTTCGGAATTGAATGACCCCATTGACCAGCGAGGGCGTTTCCTCGCGCAGGAAAAAAATCGCGGGAGCGGCGATCTTGAGGCCCAACCCTTCGATGAAGAATATCTCGAAGCAATGGAATACGGACTTCCTCCTGCAGGCGGTGTTGGCCTCTCCATTGATCGTCTCTCTATGCTTCTTACAGATACTAAAAATATCCGCGAAGTTATCATTTTCCCGACTCTCCGGCCGCGCGCATAAATTGCAAAAAAGTGTCTTCTGAAACAAAAAACCGTCAATTTTCGGCGGTTTTTCTCGTTTTTTGA
>JAKEFN010000057.1 GCA_022616085.1 bacterium | reverse complement strand
GAAAGACTCAAAATATCAACAATATTCTTCGCTTTCCTCGCCGCATTTTCGCCTCGCACCATGAATTCTCGCTACGTCAATAGTTTTTTCACAAGCTCTACGATTTCACCATTTTTAAGAACACGTCCTCCGGAATATTGACCTTTCCGCGCTCTCTCATTTTCTTTTTACCTTTCTTTTGCTTCTCGCGCAACTTCATTTTGCGGGTGATATCGCCGCCGTAGAGCTTAGCTGTAACGTCTTTCCGAAACGCGGAAAGCTCTTCGGATGCTATAATGCGCCCGAGCGCCCGAGCCTGAAGCTTAATCGCAAACATCTGTCGGGGCATGGCGTCTCCGAGTTTTTTGACCGCTTTCTTCCCTTCTTCGTATACCTGATGTTCCGCGACCACACGGGCAAAAGCCGGTACCGGGTCTCCCGCAACCAAAATATCAAGACGAACGACATCCGCATCGCGCGTGCCGGTCTGTTCATACGAAAGCGATCCGTATCCAGACGTTGCGCTTTTGAGTTCGTCAAAAAAATTGCGCATGAGCTCACGGAGCGGCATTTCCGCGGTGATTTTCATGCGCGCGTCTCCAAAAAGCGCGGTTTCTTTCGTCTCGGCGCCGTGTTCGAAAAGAATCTGCATGACGCCGCCGACGTATTCGGGCGGAGAAATAATGGTAGCCGATACCCATGGTTCCCGAATGCGCGCCGCCTCCCCATGCTCGGGAAAAAGCGCGGGCGAATATATCGTCTCTTTTTTGCCGTTCTTGTATTCCACTTCATAGAGAATAGTCGGCGTTGCAACAACAAGACTAAGCGAAAACTCCCGCTTCAAGCGCTCCACCACGATTTCCAAATGAAGCATCCCGAGAAACCCGACCCGAAATCCTCTTCCGAGTGTGCCGGACGCCTCCTCTTCAAAAGAAAACGACGAATCCGAGAGTGAGAGTTTTTGGAGGGCATCTTTAAGCGCGGGATAATCATCCTGGCTTTCGGGATACACGGACGCCCAGACGACGGGCTTCGGGTGTTCGTAGCCGGGAAGCGCGTTCGCGGGATGCGCCGCATGCGTTATGGTTTCTCCGACAGAAGCGATCCCCGGCTCCTTGATTCCGGTGATAATATAGCCGATCTCGCCCGCGCCAATTTCCGGCGCCGGCTTTCTTCCAAGCATGAATGTTCCCACTTCCAAAACGCCGCTTTTCCTCCCCGCGGCAACAAATCGAAGTTCGTCCCCCTTTTTAACAACCCCATCGAAAATACGCGCATAAACGATAACGCCGGTATGGCTCGAGTACTCATAATCAAACACGAGCGCCTTAAGCGGACACCTCTCGTTCTTTGGGGGCGTCTCCGGAGGCGGAACGCGTTCTATAATCTCGCAGAGAAGCGCCTCCACCCCTTCGCCGGTTTTTCCGGACACCCGCACAATATCTTCGGGTGCGCAACCCATGACATTTATTATCTCTTCACCGACTTCGTCCGGCCGAGCGAGGGGCGAGTCGATTTTTGAAATTGCGGGAATTATGACAAGGCCGAGATCCTGCGCCATGGAAAGAACCGAGAGCGTCTGGGCCTGCACGCCCTGCGTCGCATCAACGAGAAGTATCGCGCCCTCGACTGCCTTGAGCGCGCGGGAAACCTCGTATGAAAAATCGATATGCCCCGGAGTGTCAATGAGGTTCAAAACGTATATTTCGCCGCCAGGACGGGTGTAGCGCATTCTCACGGGCTGCATTTTTATCGTAATGCCGCGCTCGCGCTCAAGATCCATGGTATCAAGCACCTGCTCCCGCATCTGCCGTTTCGGCACAGTTCCGGTCATTTCAAGCATGCGATCCGCAAGCGTTGATTTGCCATGGTCGATATGCGCAATAATGGAAAAGTTTCGAATATGTTTCGTATCCATGCAGAAAGTGTATCCTAATACAGGCGCCGAGACAAACAAAAAAAAGCCGCGGCAGGCGGCTTATGAATTCTTCAAAAAAACGGCGTCCGGAACATGTCTTTTGATTATTGCGTCTATTTCTTTTTCCGCATCCGAGACAGTGTGCGACTCGAGGCAATATTCGCGGTTTATCCGTTTGCGAATGTCGGTAACTCGAAGCACCGGCCCGCGCTGGCACCGGCCGAGGCATGCGGCTTCGTCCGCGGCAATCTTTATTCTGCTCGCCTTCTTCCCGATTGCGCGAAGCTCGGGAACTCGCTTTTTCAGATGGCGCCATGCGGCTGTTCCGATCTCTTCATTACTGCAACAAAGTCCTTTTTCCTTCCCGCCGCAGATTGTAAATATGAAATCCGGAAAATCAAGCTTATACACTTTCGGCAAATTGAATGAAACCATAAAAATACTCCAGCGAATTTCTTTTCTACAATATACCATTTTTGTAAAAAGCGTCAATAAAAATTATTGACAAAATCTATGAAAAAAGATATTATTTTATAAATGTTATTTGTGGAGAATTCAATGGAAAAGACAGAAAAAACAGGAATCTGCCCTGTCTGCAAGAAGAAAAATCCTGTCGTCATCGCGGAGCATGTTCTCCCGGAAGACGAAAAAAAGTCCATTTTCTGTCCCATGGACGAAATGGACGGGGATCAAAATTTCGTCATGGATGAACATAAGGGCTCCGCCGGAGAGCAATGTATCGGCACAGGAACCAAGCCGAAGTCGTTTTCCGATAAATCCATCACTTGAATCGCCTCTCTGGAATCCGAGGGGCTTTTTTCGTGATATTTATAGCATCAGTCAATCTCCTTCTCAATATCCTCAACTTCTTTCCGAATCATTCTCTCTCCGTCCCCCAAATCCCGTTTCAACTGGCTTATGACGCGCTCTTCGTCTTCGCTCAATTCGCGCTTCGTTCGCGCTCTCTTTATGGTTCTCACCTGATCGCGCATATCGTCTTTGAGGAAATCAAACGCCTCGTGGAGCGTTCGCGCCGCCTCTTCGGTTTCCTTTCTTACTCTTTCCCGGAACATGCGAAGTTTGTGCATAGTCCGCCAGAGAGAGATGACGAGCAAGGCGATGCACGCAAGAAGAATAATAATGATAAGAAGAATGCCGATACCGAGGGAACCGATGCGTATAAATGATGGCCCTTTGACGGTGATCGTAATTTTTTCGGAAGGATTGCTTCGCGCGCCTCGTTTGTCGATAACTTCCGCCCAAAGCGTGTATATCCCCTCGCCCAAGCGCTTCTCGGGAACAAACGTGAATCGCCCGTCATTCGAAACGCCTATAAGAACGCTTTGCGCTTCTTCGGCATCCTTTTGCCACCATAGTTCCACCGTCCCTCCCGGATACGCGCTTTCTCCCTCTACGCTCAAGAGATCGCCGAAAGAAAGAGTTTTCGGATAATCGGTTATGGATGGCGCCTTAAGGGGTTCTACGACAAAACTTGCTGACGCGGTCTTGAAATTTCCCGCACGATCAAAAACTTTTGCCGAAATCGTATGCCGACCCGGACGAAGCACGGCGTTTGTGTAAACTCCCCGCGCGCCATTCTGCCATATATCGGGGCTGTCATTGTCGATTTTGAATTCGTATCGGCCAATGCCGGAGAGAGCGTCTCGCGCGCTTGCTTCAAACGAAACTTTTGGTTCTGTCGGGTCTTCGCGGGGGACTTCCTTCAGGGTAAAGTCGGACGGCGGTTCGGTATCAACTTGAAGTCTGAAATGCCGAACGCCTCCCCACCCTTCAGAATTTTGGAGACGAACATGGAAATACCACACGCCGTCTTCCAGGTCAAAAATGTCTTTTTTTGAAATAGGAGGCGCGTATGAGACGTTTGGAACAGCATCAGGAATTTTCCCTATGAGAAGGCGGGCGGCGGTCGCATCGGAAGGCACATCCCAACTTAGTTTAGCGTCTTTGAGCGCGTACCATTCGTCAGGATTGGGATGCGTAGATGATCGGATGATCGGCGCCGCGGGTACTCCGGGAGTGGAGACCGAGGGCGGAGGAGCGCCCGCGTCCGCAAGCTCAAATCGCGCAGTTCCCAAATTTTCCAAAATATTGGTGCCCTGCCCGTCATTGGCGAGAATTGAACCGGATGAAAACGTAATCGCCGCGGAACCGGGGGCCTTGGCGCGAAAATGCACAGACCCTAATTTCCCCGCCGAGCCGCTGAAACCGGGATTTAGAACCACTCCTTCGAAATTAACCGTCCCGTTACTGTTTGAAAATGCGGGCTCTTGAACCCATAAGGAAAAAATAGAACCGTCTTTGGAAAAAGACACTGCTTCCAATTTGTCGGTTGGAAATGAAATGACGCCGTCTGCGGCATTCATCGCTTCGCCGCTTGACGAAACATACACGCCGACAACAATGGTGCTCCCCACCGAGTATGATCCGGACGATGGAGAAAAATAAAGGTTGGCGGCGTATAGGGCATTCGGAATGGAAAAAAGGACAATAAGCAAAAATAAAATTCTAGAGCTTGTGAAAAAACTATTGACGTAGCGAGAATTCATGGTGCGAGGCGAAAATGCGGCGAGGAAAGCGAAGAATATTGTTGATATTTTGAGTCT
>JAKEFN010000056.1 GCA_022616085.1 bacterium | reverse complement strand
TGAAGCGATGCATCTTTTTCCCCGACGGCAAAAAAGTGCGGATTGATGCACTCTTCTACCGCGAGTTTCTCATGCAGAAATTCCGGAAGATAGATATCAAAGCGGATTTCATTGAGCCGATCGGGAATCACTGTTGAGCGGAGAATGATTTTCCCTCGTGCAGAAGAGAGACTCTTCGCCGCGAGTTTTATTCGCTCAATGTCCTGCGGCCCGCTCTCGGGAACGACATCTCCCACGCAGAGAATATACCAGGTATTCGGAGAATCTTTTTCAAGCGGGCCCTCCAGCCTTCCCACCTCCCCGTACAATTCTCCATATTCTTCTTTATAGTGCTGCTCCGGATTCCCTTTGTCGTAGTAAAAAACATCATAGCCCATCTTGGCCAAAGCTAAAGCATTCGCCTGCCCCACCCAGCCGAAGCCGATAATGACTATTGTTTCTTTTTTGCTTTTCTGGCTCATAAAAAAACTATTTCATAATGCTATCATGCCGTCTTTAAAACTCAATCCTCCTCGCGTTTTACTCCGCCGCTTATGAATGGCAGTATTTTCTCCGCCCTCTTTTCCCATGTATGCTTTTCCACGGCGACGAGAGCCGAGACGGCCCGTCTCTTTGCTTCGTCTTCGCTTTCAAGCGCGGACAATACGCTTCGCAAAAGGCTATCCGGCAAGTCAGGATCGCTCAGGTAAGCCATCGTTTCATCGAGCACTTCGCGTATAGCCGGAAGATCGGATGCAACGACCGGCACGCCGGACGCCATATATTCAAAAAGCTTCATCGGCGACATGAAGCGCACATAATGGCCATCTCTCGGATAATTCATAACAAGCGCGTCGGAAACAGAGAGATATTTTGCCGCTTCTTTTTGCGGAACATGCAGCACTATCTTATACGCATCTTCCGGAAGAGAAAGGCTTTCAAAAAGAGCCTTCACCTCCTGATATTCGCCGGCATTGATACCGACCAAAACCAAAAAAAGGTCTTTGCGCCGCTGATGCAACTCCGCGAAAATCCCGATAAGCTCGCCCACTCCTTTCCCTCTTCCAAGAGTCGTATATTTCCCCACATATCCGATAATCTTTTTTTCTACGGGAAGAGAAAGGGTTTTTCGTATAGCGGCCTTGTCTTCTCGGGGACAAAAGACGGAGGTATCCACGGCATCGTGCGCGACGAGCAGGTGTGCTTCCAAAACTCCTTTTTCTTTAAAATACTCTTTCATGGCATTCGTAATGACGATGATGCCGCGAGATTTTCCCGCAATCCGCCGAGCCACGAAATTCCATTTATGCCGGTGCGCTTCCCAAAAAAAATTGCTGGTGAGCCACGAGAGGCACCACAGGAGGATATCGTCGCGAGAATAGATCACATATCTCCCCCGGCGCAAAAGAAGCGCGGAAGAGAAAATTACGAAAGTAGCATATTGAATCAAAAACCCCCACTTCCCATAGCGGACAAGATCAATAGCCGGCACGCGGGTTATAGCAAAAGTGGGGGGAAGGTCGTAAT
>JAKEFN010000006.1 GCA_022616085.1 bacterium | reverse complement strand
AGACTCAAAATATCAACAATATTCTTCGCTTTCCTCGCCGCATTTTCGCCTCGCACCATGAATTCTCGCTACGTCAATAGTTTTTTCACAAGCTCTAACAACTATGGCAGTCACACGCGAAAAAAAGGCGGAAATATATAAAAATGTTCAAGAGGCGGTTCGGGGCGCAGAATCGGTTGTATTCGTGAATTTTCACGGTCTTAAAGTAAACGAGACTGCGGCCTTGCGAAAGACGCTCAAAGGGAAGGAGGTCGGATACTTGGTCGCAAAAAAAACGCTCGTCAAAAAAGTGTTGGACGACCTCGGCATCAAAGGAACTCTCCCCGCCATTGAAGGAGAGCTTGCTCTCGCATTTGGAAACGATGCGATCGTCCCGGCTAAAGAGATTGCCGCATTCCAAAAAACGCGCAAAGAAAACATCAGCGTCTCGGGAGGCATATTCGAGGGAACGTATCTCTCGGGAGCAGAAGTTATGGTTCTCGCTTCCATCCCGCCGCGAGAAGTCCTCTATGGCCAGTTTGTAAATATCATCAACGCGCCGATTCAAGGGACGGTTACGGCCTTAAACGGCGTCGTTGCGGGATTCGTGCGGACGCTTGGCGCAATCGCCGAGAAAAAAGCATAGCATTATTATTCTAAAAACCAAAAACTACAAACTAAAAACTAACTACTATGTCAGACGAACAAAAAGAGGTTGAAGTGCCTGAAAAATTCAAAAACATCGTGAAAGAGATTGAGAGCATGAGCGTTCTTGATCTTTCGGAGCTGGTTAAAATATTTGAGAAGAAGTTCGGCGTATCCGCGCAGGCCGTCGCGGCGGTTGCGGCGGCGCCGGCGGCCGGAGGAGCCGGATCGGAAGGGGCTGAAGAAAAAGACTCATTCAACGTGGAGCTTTCCGGCGCAGGCGATCAAAAAATCGCCGTTATCAAAATCGTTAAAGAAATCCTCGGCTTGGGACTCAAAGAAGCGAAAGATCTCGTCGAAGCCGCTCCGGCAATGCTTAAGGAAGGCATGAAGAAAGACGAAGCGGAAGCGCTCAAGAAAAGAATTGAAGAAGCGGGAGGAAAAGTAACACTCAAGTAGCCAATCCCCCATTTTCGCAAAAAATCTCCGTCTGCGAGAGCGCGCGGAGGTTTTTTGTATCAAAAAAACCGCCTTTTTTAGAGCTTGTGAAAAAACTATTGACGTAGCGAGAATTCATGGTGCGAGGCGAAAATGCGGCGAGGAAAGCGAAGAATATTGTTGATATTTTGAGT
>JAKEFN010000055.1 GCA_022616085.1 bacterium | reverse complement strand
GCACCCTTGTTTTTAAATCTATGGAGGCGCTCTATCGACATATGGCGTCTCTCTATCGTCTTCAACTTGAATGAGTTCCCGTATTGAGAATTGCTGAATACATAAACACCGCCACGCCTTTCGGCAAACGTCCGTATTTCTTTTCCCAATTTTTGATGTCTTCAACCGTAACCGCCGTATCAGCGTCGGTTTTGGCGCGTTCGCTAATATCAATCACCGCGAGCGGCGCAATAAAATTACGCACGGGCATTTGTTCAAGCGATAAACCGTCGGCAAAAAAATGCGACGGCGCGTCAATCTGCGTTCCGATGTGTTCGTGAATTTCCCAACGAAAAGCCGCGACACCGAGTTTATCAATCGTCGCAATCGGAGTTTTCTTAAACGGGAACGTGATGCCCGGAATCGGAATAAAGGGGAAATTCTCATCCAAAGTGTGCGTCAAATCAACCACGTTCTCAGTCGAAACCGTGTTTGAATTTGTCTGCCCGTTGGCATAAATGCCGAGCAGAAATAAAAAAAAGACCGCCGCGCTTCCTGAAATAATTTTGTTTTTTATCATTATATTTTCTCCAAAAATTTACTTATGAGCTATACTAGCGTCTAGTATTTTAAAAAGATAGTAGGCACTATTTTGTAACCGTAAAATTTATGAAGAAAAATAAGCAAATAGACGAAACCAACTGTCCAGTCAAAGCGACGATGGAGATTATCGGCGGAAAGTGGAAACCGATTATTCTGTATTACTTAAAAGAAGGAACGCAACGTTTCGGCGAACTTCAACGGCTGATTCCGCATATCACCAAAAAAATGTTGACGCAACAGTTAAGAGAATTAGAACGCGACGAAATTATAGTCCGTCAGGTCTACGCCGAAGTTCCGCCAAAAGTAGAATACTCTCTCGCTGAATTCGGAAAATCTCTAAAACCCGTTTTAGAACTGATGGCAGCTTGGGGAAGCGAACACCGCTTAAAATACGACAGGGATAAATAAATCTTCAGACACTTGCCAACCGAATAATCTCTTTGCTCCCTCAGCAACAGAAAGCGGCAGAACGGTCGTGTTCACCGGGCCGCGCGCTCCGCTATCAAGCTCATCGGCGACGTAAAGCCGCTCCGTGTGCAACGGGTGTTAGGCGCGGCGTTGTTGGAGGGGGCATCCCTGCGATTATTTTCTCCGGCGCTAATCCTCATCGTAAT
>JAKEFN010000054.1 GCA_022616085.1 bacterium | reverse complement strand
GAGGGATTCTGGAGTTTCGCCAAACATGTCCTGTATAATTACCGCGGGGTTTCCAAATACCACTGTACGGTATTATGAAAATAACCGCTGACTTGTTGTCTTAAGAAAGGGATACCTTTCATACATCAAAAATTATAAGGATGAGGAAGCGGGCAGGTAAGTACCAATCAGAAATGTAATCCTAATAATTGCGCTCCTCGTTGGCAGCCGGTAAAATAAAGAAAGATGTCTAAAAATGATATAAATTAATCAACATGACACAAAAACTAGTTATAATTATTTTTATTGCAGTTTTGGTACTGGGCGGCGCTGTTTTATTCTTTCAAAAAATGGAGAAAAGTGGTTCTCCGGCGCCTTTGAAAACCAGTCCCGAATCGTCAGAAACGATTGACCAATCGCCTGAAGCAGTAAAAGATACTTCAGAAAGTATGCCTGAAAAAATTGTTCCGGATGAGATTCAGTATCTTCTTTTCCAAATTTTTAATTATGGACCAAATCCGGCTGGAAGCGGGGAAACCCAACCTTTTGTTAAGGGGGATGTTGTAAAAGTCATTGATGAAATTCTCGGGAAAATTGATGGGCTTCGCGGCGATGGGAAAACACGGCAACTCGGCTTTGCCGTGGGACCTATGGCCTTGGATCATTCCGACGAAGAGCTCCGGACTATTATTCGGGAATCTTTTAAAATAGCAGAAGAAAAGAATGTTGCAGTTGCTTTTCATATCGATGATTCAATGTTTTGGATTAATCGTAAAGATCTTTGGCAGGATAAAAATAATGTTGAATGGAGCGATTGGGACGGTACAGCACATATCCAACGTTATGTAGGCTGGGCTCCGGCAAAATTGGCGCCCCAGATGTGCTATACCAGTCCTTCGTTGAGAAAAGAGATTACCCGCATTGGTAGAGATATAATCGGCGTAGAAATCAAAAAGGGACTTGATGCTTTAAAAGCAAAAAATAAAGAACATCTTTTTGCAGGCGTTATTGTTGGGTGGGAAACGCATCTTTTTGATCCAAGTTATATAAATTTAAAAGATGAAACAGCGAATAAATTTGGTATTGTGCGAAAAGAAATAGGGTATTGCGCGCTCTCAAACCTCGGGTTCAGTAAAACTAATCCTCCGAAAGATTTTCATAAAGAACTTGAAAAAGTTGTCCAGGAGTGGGCTGAGTTTTGGACCAAGCAAATTCATGATGCCGGTATTAAGAAAGAAAAAATTTATACACATTTTGCTTTTATTCCTGATAAATATATATCTGATACCGATCGCGCCGCGGTAGCAAACGCAGTTGGCGTACCCGAAAAAGACCTTTCTTTTACAAGGATTACCGGACACTCAACGTCTTGGGGAGCGTTTAATAAATATTCGCGTGCCGGTTTTAGTTTATATCCGGGGAATACATCTGACGGTTCGGGCACTGAAGCTACATTCTCAGTCATTTATGAAGAGTTAAAAAAGCACGATAATCCTCACTGGGCATTATCCGAAGGAACTAATACGACATTGGGAACCGGTGGTACCAGACTTTCTTGGGAATCATATCTTGGAGGATTTTTCAACCATGGCGCTTCTTTAGTTACCATTTTTGCCTGGCAGGAACCTATTGATTCTGGAGGTCCATATGGCAAAGCGACCAAGGGCGAAGACGCTCTAGCGGCATACAAAAAATTTCTTAAAGGTGAAAAACTAAAAGAAAGTCCGTTTGTGGTTGGCGGCGGCTAAAGTTTACTTTATTTTCCCCAAAAGTTCATCTATTTTGGCTACGAATCGCACTAATTACCAATCAGAATTTTCGGATTAAGTGTATATAAGCCGATTGAAATCGATTGACTGGCAGTTTATTTCAATGTTATAAGTATCATGGTTGGAGGAGAAGAATTTTTTGTGTTCAGCTCCTTGAAACAACAATATTGGAGGATAGTGAAGTGGTAAAAACGGATTACTACGCGCTTTTTGGCATACATCCGAACTCTAGCATAGGCGTTATAAGGGCGGTTTATAAAGCGCTTATGTCCGAGCATCACCCTGATCATGACGGTGACGGAAAGACCGCATCGGCGCTCGGGCAGGCGTATGCGGTACTCTCGGACACGGAAAAACGTGTGAAATATGACAGGGAAAGAGAAGAACTGAAAGGAACGCTTTTCGGCGGCGAATACGAGATTATTGAGATGGTGAGCGATACCGGTCTTGGCGTTATCTATAAAGCGCGGGACGTATTGCTTGATGAATTCGTGTGCATCAAGCACTGCGCGCAGATTTCGCCGCAGGCGGAAGAGATTTTTTTGAACGAAGCGCGGACGATGCGGAAGCTCCGTCATTTCGGTATACCGTCCGTTTTTCGGGTGCTTCGGCATACTGACGGAAGCCTCGCGATCGTCATGAATTGGATTGACGGATATACGCTTGAGGAGGTCATTGCGAAGCGTGGCGGACTAGGAAATTCGCTGGAAGACATCGAAGACGTCGCGTGGATCGCCGAGCGGATTCTTAACATTCTCCGGTATATGCATACGCACTATTCCGGAGCGCTTCACGGAGACATCAAGCCGGGGAAGATTATGGTCAATAACAACCACGAAGGGTATCTTGTCGGCTTCGGTCTCTCGTTCGCGAGAGGGGCTTCGGCAGAGAGGGCGCGCGGTTATACGCCTTATTATTCTCCGCCGGAAGCGAAAAAAGGCGAACGGCTCTATCCCCAGTCCGATCTCTATAGCCTCGGCAAATCTATGATATACGCGCTTACGGGCGATCTTCGCGCGGTTGATAATAACCGCATTCCGGCAAAAGTCCCCGTTCCTCTTCGCCGTTTTATAGAAAAGCTCGTTATAGAGGATATTGCGCGGCGTCCGCGCTGGGAATGGAAAGGCGGAGATCTTTTTGAGGAGATTATACAGTTGCGTTCCGAAGTATTTAAGAGGGCGCGCTCGGGCATGAGGCCGATTGTCTAATACTAATATCAACCGAAACCCAAAAGGAGGAAACAGAAATGGCTGAAACATCAGACTATACGCCGTCTTCACATTGGAGCGGCTATGATTACAAAACGGAGCGAAAAAATTACGATGCGCATGCGGGACGAAGCAAGGCAGCGGCGCAGGTGAAAGGAACAACACTCAAAGATCTCCTGCCAAAATCCATAACGACCAAGAGCAGATACCCGGTGGTCGTTAATATAGATCACTCCGGCTCAATGTGTGGATGGCCCGGACCGATTGTCGGGAAATTTCCTTATTTATTTCACCAGCTCCAGAATCAGTATCTTGGACCGGATATGGAAATAAGTTTTGGTTACATTGGTGATATGTCTGATGAGTATCCTATTCAGCAGAGGCCCTTCGCCGGCGAGAAAGACGTCGAAGAAAGGGTTAATGAGCTCGTGGTTTGTAACGGCGGCGGTGGTGGCGGGGACTGCGACGGTCCGGCGGAACGGTATGACGTGAGCCTTCTCTACCTCGCGCGGAATATTTACATTCCTGATGACGCCACGGGTATAGCCATTACATGCGGTGATGAGATGCCCTACAATTATACAGAAAGAGGAGTGGCGGAGCGTTTTTTCATCAAGATTGATGGCGAGAAGATTTCCATTGAGGATATCATACGGGAAGTCAAGAAACGCCATGTGCTTTATCATATTGTCGCGGAAACAGGAAGTTACGGTCCCGAAACAGCGGCGAAAATCTTGAAAAAATGGCAGGCGTTGCTTGGCAAGGAATATGTGGCGACACTCGATAAGCCTGACCGCATCGTGGACGTCATCTTCGGAATTCTCGGCGTAGAGCGAAACATGTATGATTATTTTCAGGAAGAGATTGAGCGCCGCCAGACGCCGGAACAGGTCGCGACCGTGTATAGGGGGATTGAAAATATTGTTGCCGCGCGCGGCCTCAAGCGTCTTCCTCCGCGAACCATTCTTACCGGTCTGACCGGGGGGACGAAAGCACAGCCGCTTCTGACCAAAAAGAAGTGAGGTTGTAACGATGTCAAAAACAATTATTAGCGATTTTCTCTGGAGGAAACCTCCAGAGAAAATGAAGGGCCTTGACTGCCTCGTAACGCTCTCTCCCGGACAGGATCAGTTTGCCAATTTTTCGTGCGATCCCCGCCTCGCGGGGATTCGCATGAACAATTTCGGGCTTTCGGTCCCGGAGCTTAAGCGCGATTATGAGCTTCTCAAAACCATTCCGGCGACGGTGCCGCTCTATGCGGACGTTAAGGGTCGGCAGGTTCGCGTAGAGGAAGTGATAGATTATCCGGGCGACCACCTTGAGCTCGTCCTCAATCATGCGATTGATGTGGAGACGCCCTTGCCCGTACTATTCAAGGCGGGTACTGACAGCGCACTCCTTCTTCACGTGAGGGACGGCGGCAGGCGGCTTATTTTTCAGGGAGGACGGCCGAAGTATCGCGTACGCGAAGGGGAGTCCCTTCATCTTCGGCACGAGAGCTTTCGTGTAACGGACGCTTCAATTTTTACACCGCTTGAACGCGAAAAAATTGAGATAGCACGGCAAGCCGGCATGAACCGCTTTTTCCTCTCGTATGTGGAGAGTCTGCGGGATATTGCGGAGCTTCGCGAAATCGTGGGCAATGATGCCGAAATCTGGCTTAAGATTGAAACGAAGAGAGGTCTTGAATTTGTCGCGCGCGATTACAGAAAAGAGGAAACTCTTGTTCTTGTCGCGGCAACCGGCGATCTCTTCGTTGAAATTGACGATCCGGACGATATTGCGGACGCTTTGAAGCTCATTATTGAAAAAGATGCGGACGCGTGCGTGGGTTCGCGGATCCTTCTTTCGCTCGTGGAAAATCCGGCGCTTCCGACCGCGGGACTCGACCGTATTGAGGACGCATTGAAGTATATTATAGAGGAACGCCCGAGCGGGCGGGAAACGGCGGGGATTCTGCTTTCCATTTTGGACAGTTTTCACAATCCCGTTCCTTCATGCGCGGATATGCTTCATATCGCGTGGCTCTACGAGCATGGTTATCGCAGGATGCTTATCTGCGATAACCTGTATTTGCAGGAATCGTGGATCAATACCGCGATTACGATTCTCAAGGATTATCATGCGCGGGAATCGGCAAAATACGACCTGCCGATATATTCCGGCTTATAAGTTAACCCCGATTATGTCGGGGTTTTTTGATATGATTTTGAACAAAAAGAAAAAAATCCCCGCGCGGGCGGGGACAGGGTATTCATCAAAAATTGATTTCGCGCTCCTTTCTCGATTCGAAAGTGAATTTTATCTGTTTAATATTGAACATAATGAAGAATTTTCTCTCAATAGATTGCGCCAGTGCGGAAGCATCCGTTTTTGTTTCGATCTTGGAAGTCGCGTCTGCAAGGGCGGCAATATATTCGTTGTTTACCAGCTCATAGTGGGCTTTGTTTCGAAAAAATCCAGGGTACCATGAGACAAGTGATTCGGCGCGCCTTTTTTCGCCGTCTCCGCATAAGACGTCGCCCGTTTTTATGGATATCTGTTTTCCATGAACCAGCATCAAAGGCGTTTCGGTTGAGGTAAAAAAGTTAAGCGGATACCGTTCGCCTGTTACATACGCGCGTTCATCGGTGAGAAGGGTCGTATTTTTCGGTACGCGGGGACCGCGGAGCGTCAGCACGTAATATGCGGCGACGGCGAGAACCGATAAAAGGTATGGGGTTACACCTATGCTTTCAAACACGACAACAAGGCCGCCAAACACCAAGATGAACATGGCAAGACCAAACTCGATCACAGATCGCGCTGGCGATACGATATCCATTGACACCGTTCGTCCAAACATAAGAATAGTCAGCACAAATCCCGCATCGCACAGCGCGACGTTTCGGATTGTTACTCCTTCGTGCAAGAGAAAGAAAAACGAAAAAAGAACGACGCTAACCGAAAGTATGACCGGAAAATATTTTTCAAACGTGTCGTTTTCAAGGATCTTCATAATACTCATCCTCCAAAATTTCTCCTTTTGAGAGGATATGCGATGTGTTGTTTTTGTCAACGGTTTAACCTTGACCTTTGGGGCCATCCATGCTATTTTTTAGAAGAACGTCGATCAGTTTAAGAAGGAGGAGTCGTTTGAAAATAAGAATTTTTTCGCCGGTTTTTAATGCGGCAGAAAGTCTTAAAATATTGCTTCAAGAATTTACTGATGTTGCGCATGTGCTCAAGGAACACGGGCATACAATAGAGGTGCTCATTATAAACGACTGTTCTACGGATAGAACTCGCGAGGTACTGGACTGTGCGGCTGTCGATTATGCATGGCTTGTGCCGAAACATAACGACAAAAATCTTGGAAATGCCGAAAATATTATAGCCGGATATACATGGGGTGTGCGATCAGATGTAGATGTAGTCGGCTGTATGGATGCAGACGGCGAGCACTCGCCCTATGCCTTAATTCGTCATCTGCGCATGATAGAGCGAGGAGATTGCGATGGTATATCTGGAAGTATTATTTTTCCGGATCATAATGCCAACTATTACGACCGCAACATGATGCGGTTTTGGGGCGGACAGCAGTCGGTAATGGCCGGCATTGACGGGACGTTTTATATTCAGTCGCCGGGGTATAACGTGCATCGCCGGGATCGCGTTGAAAAAGCGCTTGAGCTTTTTGATCAATATAAAGACTTTTTTGCTTTGCATGCTACTGAGCCGTTCCCGCGCTGGGGACTCCATGGTGTCATGATCGACTTGCTTGCCCGTGGGGCCGGCTCCCGCATCAAGGCGGCGTATCTTGAATGTTTTGGATCGTCGCCGAACCGGACTCCTGAAAAAATATTTTTGCAGGCAGATGCGGCAAATACGCATATGAAAATGCTTCTAAAGTTTTTACCGGCGGAATGATATTGGAAAGATGGGATATTTTTTGATATCCCTTTTTTTGTATAAAAATTATGGAGATATTGAGATTTTCGTAATTTTTCGCTACACTCACGTTATGACTCGGCGAAACTTTTTTCGCTGAAAAAGTATTATTCTATATATATAATGGCGTCAAAACCGACAATCGGCTTTATCGGGCAGGGATGGATAGGGAAGCATTACGCGGACAACTATGAGGCGCGCGGCTTTTCCGTGGTGCGCTATTCCAAAGAGGAATCGTATCGGGCGAACCGCGACCGTCTTATACAGTGCGACATTATTCTCATCGCCGTTCCCACGCCGACCCTGCCGACCGGTTTTGACGACAGCATTCTCTGGGAAGTTGCGGGCATTGTGCCGAAAGGCAAGACCGCAGTGATAAAATCAACAGTCATCCCAGGCACGACGGAGCGTTTACAGGAGGCGTTCCCGGATATTTTCATACTTCATTCTCCGGAGTTTCTCTCCGAAGCAACGGCAAAACATGACGTGGAAAATCCGGCGCGGAATATCGTGGGCATACCGAAAGAGTCAGAGGAGCATCGCCGCCGCGCGAAAATATTTTTGGAGACTCTTCCGGAAGCGCCTTACACGCTTCTCTGCAGATCGAAAGAATCGGAATTTATCAAATACACGAACAACACGTTTCTCTACACCAAGGTGGTGTATATGAACCTTCTCTACGACCTTGCGGAAAAACTCGGCATTCCGTGGGCGGTTATCCGCGAGGCAATGGCGAACGAGCCGTGGATCGGGAATATGCACATAGATCCGGTGCATAACGGCGGCCGCGGCGCGGGGGGAGACTGCTATATAAAAGATTTTGCGGCATTCAAGAACTTTTTTATGGAACAGGTGCCCGACGACGCCGCGCATGCTGTTTTGCGCGCGCTGGAGAAGAAAAATCTCGATCTCCTCTTACGCACGGGCAAAAATATTGATATTGTAGAAAGCGTATATGGATCGGTTAAGACCGGCAAAAAATCATCATGAAAATACTCATTATTGTTCAAAAATTAGACAAGCACGACGATTTTTTCGGATTTTTTCACGGCAGACTCGCTGATTTTGCCGAAGCGTGCGACGAAGTTCATGTGATATGCCTTGAGGCGCGCTCGCACGACCTCCCCGCAAACGTCACCGTGCACTCTCTCGGAAAAGAGAAGGAAGGGGGACATTCGCGCGTTGATTATTTGGTGAATTTCTATAAGACGCTCTGGGGACTTCGGGGGAAGTATGATAGCGTGTTTGTTTATCTTGAGCCGATTTTCGTCGTGCTGGGAGGGATCCTCTGGAGAATAACGGGGAAGCGCGTTGCGCTTTGGTATAATCACACGCATATGTCTCTTACGCTTCGGGTTGCGGCGTTTCTCTCGCACGCGGTTCTCGCGCCGTCTCGCGACCGTTTCCCGTTTGCGACGCGGAAGCTCGTCGTGCTTCCAGGAAGGACAGATCTTGAATCATTCCTCTGTCATGTTCCTCCTCACGCCGCGAAACCATGAAGCTTCTCGTCATAACCCAGAAGGTGAATAAGGATGATTCGACATTCGGCTTTTTCCACGAGTGGATTGCAGAGTTCGCTCGTCGCGCCGAGCGCGTAACCGTTATCGCGCTTGAAGTCGGGCCGCATAGCCTCCCTCTAAACGCCCGCGTTTTTTCGCTCGGCAAAGAAAGAGGCCGTTCGCGCGTTATATATGTCGTGCGATTGTTCGCATATCTATTTCGATTCCGGAACGATTATGACGCCGTATTTGTCCACATGAACCAGATTTATGTGGTGCTGGCGGGACTTTGGTGGCGCTTCATGGGCAAGAAAATAGGATTATGGTATACGCATCGCGCGGTAAGTTTTTCTCTCCGGATAGCAGAGAAGCTCGCGCATGAAATTTTTACCGTTTCAAAGGAAGGTTTTAACGTGCCGACAAAGAAGCTTCATATTATGGGGCACGGGCTCAATACGGCGCGCTTCACTTCGCCGAAGGAGTTTAAGCGTTCGGGGGGAAAATTCACCATCGTGAGCGTGGGGCGCATCACGCCGATAAAAAATTTGGATGTTCTTATAGATGTGGCAAAAATACTTAGGG
>JAKEFN010000053.1 GCA_022616085.1 bacterium | reverse complement strand
TTGAGTCTTTCCGAGCCGCCGTTTGCAGCCCGCAACATGAATTCGCAGTAGTCAAGAGTTTTTGAACATGCTCTAGAGCATATCTGAAAACCCTTCCTACTGCGGACTCCCGTGACATTTCGTGGCTTCGTCATTCTTCAAAAAATAATTTTCACCGCAGTTTCTACTGCGTTTCAAATTATAAGCGACGTAAGGCGAGAGAAATGAAAACCACAGTTTTCATTGTCCCCGCCGAGGCCTGCCTGCCGATAGGCAGGAGCTAATATGCATATATTTTTCTCGACTTCCTCGCCATAAAACGCCACGGAAGTCCTCATGACGCAAGGGTTTCCAGACATACTCTAAGACACTTGAATAGTCGGCTTATTCTCTAAGACACTTGAATAGTCGGCTTATTTTGGTATCCTAATGGAGGATACTTTAATGGAGGTTTTTTGAGGTGCTTGAAAACGCTGCATTTGAGGAATTTTTTCCAGCACGGCGATGGAAATTTTTGAATTGGTATGAGCAAACGCTCTTGGAACACGTCATGAAGCTTGGCGGGTTTTATAACGCGCATGCTCACATTGATCGGGCGGGGACGCTTGAGCCAAGGTATTTGACTCATGTTAATACAACCCCGCTTGATATCAGTACGGCGACATTGCGCGCCAAACAGGACGGCGTCGGAGACCTTGAGCGAGGCGAAGCATACACTGAAGCGAATCTCCGCGAGAGGATGCGGCGCGAGTTTGAAAGGCAGATAGCGTTCGGCACCCGGAAGATTGATACGTGCATTGACGCGACTCCGGAAATTGCGGAAGACGGACTCCTTGCTATCCGCATCGCACGCGAACTTAAAGATGAATTTGTGGGGCGCTTGGAAATTGGCATAGCTCCCCATGGCGTCTTTGGTTTCAAGGACGACACGAGACGCTGGGAGATTTATAAAGAAGCTGCAAACGAAGCTGATTTTCTTTCGGCTCTCCCGGAGAAAGACGATTTTTTGCACGTTTCAAGCCGCGAAGGCAAAATCGGGTTTCGCAGTCATGTGCGGAGAGTTATTGAACTCGGTGCTTCACTCGGCAAAAGAGTTGATTTGCACCTTGACCAGATGAACAGTCCGCACGAATCGGGAACAGAGATTCTTCTTGAAGGACTCGGGAGGAATCCGGTTGACACGTGGCTTAATGTGCCGAAAATGCCGGATGGATCGCCCGGTTTGCGCGCGGTTCATTTCATCTCCCCGTCCGCATATGCGGAGGAACGTTTTGCGCGCCTTCTTGATTTTCTTGAAGCGCATAATATCGGCGTAACAGTGCCCCCCTCTGCCGGGATTTCCATGCGGCAACTCCGGCCTATTGTAGCGCCGACGCATAATTCCATTGCGCGCGTTCTCGAACTCGTCAAACGAGAAATTCCGGTATATCTCGGGACGGATAATATCTGCGATATGTTTGTTCCCGCCGGAGACGGTGATATGCTGACTGAAGTCAAAATCGCGGCTCACGCGGTGCGTTTCTACACGCCTTCTATCTGGGCAAAAATCGCATGCGGCGACTCCCTTAACAATACCGATCGCGAACGTGTGGGCAGAGCCCTTTATCAGGATAAGAAAGTTTTCCTTGAACATGATCAAAACTGGCAGCCGGCGGTTGATTGAAATGCACGGGTTTTCGAATATCCACGGATACATCCCGTGGCTTTTCTTTTTGCCTGCATTTGATACGCTCTATAGACATCACACTATGGAAGATAAAAAACAAATGCATACTATTCCAGTTGAATTCGTGAGGGGCATCATTGGGACTGACGATATTATGAAAAAGCGGATGCCGCAGATCGCGTTTCTCGGACGGTCAAATGTGGGAAAGTCGAGCGTCATAAATGCGCTTCTTGGACGCAAAAATCTTGTAAAGTCGAGCGCGACGCCGGGGAAGACTCAAGAGATAAATTTTTTTCTTATAGAAAAAAAGTATTATTTCGTGGATCTTCCGGGCTACGGCTTTGCGCGTTTGCCGAACAAAACAAGGGAGAAACTCCGGAAGCGGATTGTTTGGTACCTCTCCGAAGCGGAGAGGAAGCCGGATTTCGTTTTTATCATACTTGATGCGGTCGTGGGCGAGACCGATCATGACCGCGAACTTTTGGAACTTCTCAAAACCGAAAGAATTCCTTTCGCAATTATCGTCAACAAGATAGACAAGCTCAAAAAAAGCTCCCAAAAGGAGCATGTGCAAAAAATCTGCGCGGGCATTGAAGGCACGCCATGCTTTCCTTTTTCCGCAAAAACAAAAGAAGGGAGAGAGGCGGTGTGGGAGGAGATACAAAGGCATATTGCCGTTTAAAAATTCTTGCGCTACACTGGCGGCAGTTCCAAGAGAAGGAGGGTTTGCTATGGAACTTTGGAAAAATAAGGCGTTTGATAAACATAAAATGGTCGCGTTCGTATCTGACGCGGAAACGGGCTTGCGAGCCATTATCGCGATTCATGCGTTACGTTTCGGCAAGGCGCTTGGCGGCGTGCGTTTTTACGACTACAAAAACGAAGGTGAGGCGCTGACGGATGTTCTTCGCCTTTCCCGCGCAATGACCCTGAAGGCCGCTATCAATAATATTCCGCTTGGCGGCGGTAAGGCGGTGATTCTCGGGAACTCCGCCGATTATGAAGGCGCTGAACGAGAAGCGCTCTTAAAAGCATTCGCGAAACATTTGAACACTCTGAACGGAGAGTATTACGCGGCTGAAGATGTCGGAACGACGGTTGCCGATCTTTCTGTCATGTTTGAGGAGTCTCCATACGTCGCTGGTCTCCCCGAACATATAGAAGTGATAAAACGTCACGACGCGCGGTGGGGAAGCGGAGACCCGAGCCCCGTTACGGCGCAGGGCGTTTTTTACGGCATATTGGAGTGTTTGCACCGCCTGTACCCGAATAAAAAACTTTCAGAGCATACGTTTTATGTTGAGGGTGCCGGTAACACGGGATATCGGCTCGCGCGGTTTCTTCATCAAGCGGGCGCGGGGCATCTCTATGTTGCCGATATTAATCCTCACGCAATAGCGATGTGCCTTGATGAATTTCGTGGAAAAGTAACGCGTGTATCAACCGACGAAGGGCGCGAACGTGAAGTGACGGTGTATGCTCCCTGCGCGCTCGGCAATGTCGTGAACGACGATACTATCCCGAAATTCAATTGTAAAATAATCGCCGGCTCCGCAAATAATCAGTTGGGCGAGCTTCGGCACGGCGATTTGCTTCATGAAAGGGGAATCCTGTATGCCCCTGATCATATTATCAATTCGGGCGGACTTTTGAATGTTGCCAATGAAATAGAGAGTAAGGGGCATTATGACCGCCCTGACGTTTTTCGAAAGCTTCTTAATATCAGAAGCACGCTCGGGAGAGTATTTGACAGAAGCGCGGGGGAGAATCGTTCACCGGCCCGCATTGCGGAAGAGATTGCGCTTCGCATTCTTGAACTGGAGTGTGAATTTAAGGAAACAAGAAGGCGAGTATGGTAGTAGTATCACAAAAAAAGCCCCGCTTTATGAGCGGGGCATTTTGATTTTATAGAAGATTCACCGCGAGCTCGGCGGCGCGCGATCGGAAGACTTTTTTGAGGTGGATGACCGAAACATTCGGTTCGCGCGCAAGGCGCATAGCCGCGTAGGCAAGCCCGTTGCTGTGCTCGCCTTCGTAGGGAAGGAAATTCTGTTTGGGATTCCCGCTTATAACCACCTTGGTTCCCGGTCCGGCGCGCGAGATGAATTCCTTCACTACGCCCGCATCGGCTTTTTGCGCTTCGTCAAGGACGATGAGCTTCCGATGGTAGGTGATGCCTTCGATATTGGCGAGATTTTCGAATTCTATCTCGTATTTTTCAATAAGCTCCCTCACCAGCTGATGGTCGGGTCTTGTTTTTTGTTTCTCCGCGGCATTTCTTCTCGCGACAAGCTTCAGCACATGCCAGAACGATTTCATCATGGGGGCGAGTTTTTCCGCTTCGGTTCCCGGATTAAATCCGAGCTCGAAATCCTTGCGAAAAGGTATCTGCGGCCGCGCGAGGACGATGCCCTCAAAGGTTCCCGGCACATTCATCATCTGCATTGCCGCCGCGAGAGCAAGAAGCGTTTTACCCGTACCTGCAACACCCAAAAGGAAGACGATGTCAATCTGCGGATCAAGAAGAGAAGCAAACGCAGCTGCTTGGCGGTCGTCACGAGGGTTTATGGCGAGAATTTTTTTGTCCGGACAGGGAATAGAGCGAAGAGAGGCGCCTGTTTTGTCGGAAAGGACAGCAATCCTTACATCGGGGTCTTTGAGAGAGATAAGTTCATATATTCTATTCGGCAACACAGGCACGTCGAGCGCAAGCGTTTTGTGGGTATGAAAATGAATAAGGTCTTCGTCGGAGGCGGATATAATATCTTCCGCATCATAACCCCCGTTCTCTTCATGCAGAAGCGGCATATACGATCCGGCGGTTACACCTTTAAGGCGCGCCTTTATTCGCACGAGCTTGTCGTTTGATATAAAGATTACCTGCGCCCTCGGATTTAACTGTTGATATATAAGCGCGGTTCGCACGATTTCATCATCGTTTTTATCCGTGCCGTCATCAAGCCGATTCGAGATCTCTATGATAGAGTGCCCGGTATCAATGCCCTCATAAAAATCGCCGGTTTTGGAAATTTTATCAAGAAAACGAAGGACCGAATGCGCACGGTTGCCGAGGCGCAGATCCTTTTTGAGATTATCAAGCTCCTCGAGGACTATTTCCGGAATAATGACCCTGGATTCTTTGAAATTTTTTTCAAGCGCGTTGGGGTTGCTCAAAAGGACATTGGTGTCAAGGACCAGTATATTTTCTTGATTTTTCGTCTCTTGTTGTTCAGGCACAAACGCCTCCTGTTTTTGCTTCTGACGTATCCTTTTAAAGGTTAACCGATAGAACGCGATTGCGCAACAAAAAAGCCGCCTCGGAATTCGGGCGGCATCAGGATTCACCATATGCCTTGAGGAGTTCCTCAAGAGTATGTTCTTCAAATATAATAGCGCATTCCTCTTGAGGCGGCCGCGCCGTAATAATTATCGTTTCCGGCCTCATTAAAGGGTGTTCTTTCATGAATAGCCGGCATTCACGGCATGGCCGAAGAGTCTTATGCAGAAGACCATGTTCATCTTCCTGCGGTTCACCGATAATGACGAGACCGATCGCTTCCGTATAACCGGAAGCTAATGCGCTTGAAAGCGCGATTGGTTCGGCGCAGATCGGACGCCTTTCCTTCAGGATTTTCGTGTTTATTCCATAGAATGAACGAAATCGGTGAGGGAAGCTCAAGGCATCATCTCGGAACGCCTCGACGGCCGCACCAACGCGAAAATCTCTGTATGAATGTGCATGGCTACGTGCTCTTTCAGCCTGCCAGATTGCCGTTTCAAGCCCCTGATAGAACCGCCTCTTTTTTTCCTCTTGACTGACCGGCCTCTCGGGACTCAAATAGTGAAGCATCTGTTCGGCCGTCATATTCGACCCTCTGCAGATGTGTTCAATTGCGTTAATACCTATAGGAATTTACAAGAATGAGTTTATCGGATTGTAACATATATTTTTTATAAGTCAATATTTTCAGAAAATGAACAAAAAGGAAATATGCTATAGTTATGTGTATGAACGGCGAATTATTGAATAAACTCCGTGACTGGAGGAGCGAGCAGGCGCGGCGGGAGGGTGTTGAGCTCTATCGCGTTTTTTCAAATGCGACGATTGAGGCGATTGCCGCGGCGGCGCCGAAGACGAAGGAAGAACTCCTTAAAATTAAAGGCATAAAAGATCGGAAATGCGAAAAATACGGGCTTGCTATTCTTTCTATGACTTCTGGAGAGACCCCGGCAGAAATTGGAAAAACAGAAAGCGAAGAGTCGGTGGAGAAGGAGGAAGCGGGTGAGCGCGTTTTTGCAGTCAGTGCGTTTTTGGGTCTCTTAAACATCGGTCTCCGCCGAAGCGCGGCCAAAGTGCGCGGCGAAGTCTCGAGCTTCCAGATGCGCGGCGGGCATGCATATTTTTCGATCTCCGACAAAGACGGTTCGGTGATGCACTGCTTCATGTGGTCAAACGATTACCGAATATCCGGCATTTCGATTGCGGAGGGGCTTGAAATTGTCGTTTCGGGTTACCCCGAAATTTATAAGCCGTCCGGCAAGCTTTCTTTCAGGACGCGCACGATTGAACTTGCGGGCGAGGGCGCGCTCAAAAAAGCATACGACAAGCTTAAGGCGATGCTCGAAAGAGAAGGCCTTTTTGCGCCGGAACGAAAAAAAGAAATGCCGGAATTTCCGCACCGAATCGGCCTCGTAACATCGCGGGACGGCGCGGTCATACATGATTTTTTGAATAATATCGGCCGGTTCGGCTTCAAAATCACCTTTATTGATTCGCGCGTGGAGGGATCGTCTGCGGTGCGTGAGCTTCTCTCTGCAATCCGTTATTTTAAAACGCAAAAGACTATAGACGCGCTCGTGCTTATCAGGGGCGGCGGCTCGCTTGAGTCGCTCCAGGCGTTCAACAATGAATATATTGTCCGAGAAATCGCGGATTGTCCGTTTCCCGTGATTGTCGGTATCGGGCATGACAAGGATGTCCCGCTTGTTTCTCTCGCGGCCGACGCGGCATGCTCTACGCCGACCGCAGTCGCTAAGCTCCTCAATGTGTCATGGGAGCAGGCGGGTGCGGCGGTTCGGCTTGCAGAACATAGGATATTGGATGGGTTTGGCGCCGCGCTTCAGGAGAGAATTTTTTATATCGATCGCACTTCAGGCGTTTTGGAGGACCGGCTTCGGGAGATGATAGAGAGAGTCCGCCGCACGGCGCGGCGTTTTTCCGAGAGTGTCGCTATTCTCCGCGAACGCATACGGGCCGCAGGGGATTCGATTCCGGCAACAAACAGGCGTATCGCCGGGGCTCTCGCATTCGCGCTTCAAGCGGCAGGGGAGAAAATTGCGCTTTCGGAAAAAATGCTTGCCGCAAGCGATCCCAAGCGCCAGCTCGCTCTCGGCTGGAGCATTGCATTCTCGGGCGGAAAAATCATCCGCCGCATCGCCGATGCGCCGGCAGGTTCTCTGCTTGATGTTCGAGTGTCCGATGGTACAATACGAACACGGGTAGCTGAATAAAGCGAATGATACGCTTTGTAAGAAAAACGAAGAGACTTATGGACAAAAAAACGAATTTAAACGAATCGCTCAAAAAGCTTGAACAAATTGCCGCGTGGTTTGAGTCGCGGCGGGATATTGATATTGAAGAAGGGCTCAAAAAAGTGAGAGAGGGGGCGCTCCTCGCCAAGGAAGCGAAGAAACGCCTTCAGGAGATTGAAAATGAATTTGAGGAGGTGAAGAAAGGGCTGGAGGAGGATGCTTGACAGCTTTATATTATACATGTTATAATTATTTCGAACATTTTTGACCTTCAAAATGGAGAGAACCGATGGAAAACAAGATTATTTCCGGGGAACCAGATTTCCCCATTACCCCCGGGCATATTAACGCCCGGGGGGAGCACCTCTGGGAGGCGTTCGAGAACGTCGAGACGGAGGTCTCGGCGGTCTACATAGTCCGCTTTTGCCAGGAGCGCAGCCACTGGGGCCCGTTCACAGAAAAAGAAATTGAGGATTTCTATGTCCGGACATCCGGGCGCAAGGGCGGGTTTACGTTTAACCGTCTCATCGAGGCGGGGTCATCCTTCTCGATCAGGGACGGGATGCAGCCCGCAGGAGGCGGGTGGATCGTGAAGGACAAGGAAGGGAATCTTCATGTCACGGATGACTTTGTGTGGAGATGCTACAAGGCATCTCCGAAAAAGTAAGCGTTCCAATTGCCCCGCCGAGTCGTATGACCGGCGGGGCATCAATGTTTATGCGTTCATTTTTAATACCCGCCACTTTCCGTATTGGTCTTTGAGGAATTTTCCTTTTTTCCCCCGCGCGCGGAGATATTTTTCAATCAAAGGTTTCTGCCATGAGTCGAATTCTACGAAAAGCGTTCCGCCGACCCGCAGATGTTTCGTCGCGCCGTCAATTATTTTTTTGATAAGCGCGAGCCCGTCATCGCCCGCGAAGAGCGCGCGGTGCGGCTCAAAGTCGAGCACGGATTTTTGCACATGCCGTTTCCGCCTCTCGTTTATATAGGGCGGGTTTGCAAAAATGATGTCATACGAACCATCGATTTTTTTAAAAAGATCGCTTTTGATAACGCGCGCGCGTCTCTCGTTAATTCCATTAAGCGAGATATTTTTTTTGATCTGCTGGATTGCGGCGGGGTCGATATCGGCAAAATCTACAATCGCCCCCGGTATATGCGAAAGAATCGTAATGCCGATGCACCCCGAACCGGCGCAGAGATCAAGGATTTTTTGCGCGCTTTTGATCTCGGGAAGCGCGCGCGCGACCCAGTGCTCGGTCTCGGCGCGGGGAATAAGCACTCTTTCTCCAAGCGCGATGTCGCATCCGAGAAACGGCACGCCGCCGATGACATATGCAAGCGGCTCTCCGCGCTCTACTCGTAGGGCATCGCGGTGAAAATTTTCGTTCGGGACGCCCCCGTATTTTTCTTCGAGAAGCCAGGTTTTTTCTTTCTCGTAGTTTCGCTCCATATTGAGTTATTTCAAAATTAAAGTATAGTGGAGGAACTATGTCAAGGAAAACCGAAAGAATAGGAGGATTTTGGGACGCTTTAGAGAAACCGATTATCGCGCTTGCGCCGATGGCCGATGTTACGGACGCGGCTTTTCGGCGAATCATAGCGAAGCACGGCAAGCCGGACGTGATGTTCACGCAGTTTGTCTCATGCGACGGCCTCGAGAGCTCCGGACGCGAGGCGCTTCTCTGCGACCTCCTGTATAGCGAAGCGGAGCGGCCCATCGTGGCGCAGTTTTTCGGCGCGAAGCCGGAGAATTTTAAGAAATGCGCGGAACGCGCTCGGAGGCTTCGTTTCGACGGTTTTGACATCAATATGGGCTGTCCTGACAGAAATATCGAGAAACAAGGCGCGGGTGCGGCGCTTATGAAAAATCCGAACCTCGCGAAAGAAATCATCCGCGCGGCGAAAGAAGGCGCGGGAAATATGCCCGTATCGGTCAAGATTCGCATCGGCTACAACAAAAATGAAATAGAAACATGGTTCCCCGCGATTCTTGAAGAAGAGATCGCGGCAATCACTGTGCATGGAAGGACGCGAAAGGAAATGTCAAAAGTGTCCGCGCATTGGGATGTCATCGCGCGGGCGAAAGAGCTTGCAAAAGGGACAAAGACGCTTATTATCGGAAACGGCGATGTGTATGGAGTGGAAGATGCTTTGGAAAAAGCGGAGAAGTATGGTGTTGACGGCGTCATGCTCGGTCGTGGTATCTTCGGCAATCCATGGCTATTTGCCAATCTGGCTTCCGCGAAGGGGGACCGACACGCCCCGCACCCGCCTCTTTCCATATCGGATCGTCTTCACGCCATGGTCGAACACACGCAAACCTTTGAGCGCGTTCTTGGCGGAGTAAAAAATTTTTCAATCATGAAGAAACACTACAAAGCGTATGTGAACGGCTTTCCCGGCGCTCTGGAACTCCGCGCTTCGCTTATGGAAGCGAACTCCGCAGGCGAGGTCGCGGAAAAAATCGATGACTTTTTGCGCAAGAAGGATATACTATAGTAAGATCGCGATACAATGAAATTTAAGAAATTTTCAACAAAGGAATCACTCCATTTCGGATGGGAAACCTTCAAAAAAGAATGGCGGTTTTTCGTCCCGCTTTTTTTGTTTGTTTTTGTTATTGCAATCATTCTTGATGAAATGGCGGAGCGCGTGAAGGAAGCTCCTCTCACTCTTTCACTCCTCGTCAATCTTCTTTCTCTTTTTGTGAACGCGCTTCTGACACTCGGGATTATCAAAATCGCTCTCGCGTTCGTAGACGGGAAGAGAGCTTCCTACAGCGATCTTTTTTCTTTGCCGCATCTTTTCTTCCGCTACTTTTTCGCGCTCATTTTGTATGCGCTCATTGTTCTAGGAGGTCTTATCCTTCTTATCATCCCGGGCATCATCTGGGGTTTGCAGTTTAGCCTCTATCAATATGCAATCGTTGACGAGAGCCGCGGCATCATTGATTCTCTCAAAAGAAGCTCCGACATGACGCGGGGCGCCAAATGGGATCTTCTCGGGTTTTATATAATCATCGGGCTTCTCAATGTGCTTGGCATTCTCGCGCTCGGCATCGGGCTTCTTATAACCATGCCAATATCGATGCTTGCCGCCGCGCATGTGTATCGCGCCATTTCCGACTCTGAAAAAAACAGTGGATAATTTTGTTGTGCCGCCGATTCGCTCAATGTATACTTATAAGCAATGGAGAGTATTTTGAATTCAGAAATATTTTATTATATTATTACGGTCGCCGTTGCGATCGCGAGCGTTCTTCTCGTCATCGTGCTTGTGCACGTCCTCTATATTCTTCGGGACGTGCGTCATGTGTCAGAGAAGCTTCGTTTCGAAAGCGGGCATCTCATGGAAGATATTGCGGATATCAGAAGTTTTATGAAAGGCGAAAGCATCCGCCTTCTCGGTAGCGGTATTGGGATTATTTCCGCATTTCTCGCCTCGCGGCTTGCGGAGAAAAAAGAAATGCCGAAAGCCGCGCCGCGCAAAACGCCTCGAAAGAAACCGGTGGCAGGGAGCGATAAGACAGCGGCTTCGAGCGATACAGGGATGTAGAGCTTGTGAAAAAACTCTTGACTACTGCGAATTCATGTTGTGGGCTACAAACGGCGGCTCGGAAAGACTCAAAATATCAACAATATTCTTCGCTTTCCTCGCCGCATTTTCGCCTCGCACCATGAATTCTCGCTACGTCAATAGTTT
>JAKEFN010000052.1 GCA_022616085.1 bacterium | reverse complement strand
CACTTTCTGCAAAGGAAGAACCACGAAAATGACTTTGTGGTAAACCAAGAGGACGGCTGGTATTTCTGGATGTATCGGACGGCGCGCTCCAACTACGTATGGAATAGCGGGAAGCATATCGAACTCAAACGAGCAATATGCCCGGGATTCTGGATCACGCTCTTTATCTGGTCGCTGTTTTTCTTTATCTCGCCGCTCGCGGTCTTCCTCAATATGGGGGCGTTTGCGGCCGAGAGTTTTGTTGGGTTTCTTCTGACATTTCCGTTTGCGATCTTTACGCCCGGAGTTCTGCTTGCGGCAGGGATTAAGTTTCTCTACTGTGAGTTCAACCCCTGCGTGAGGCGAGGGGTCAACTGGGTTCTTGGAAAACTCAAGACTCCTGTAGATAAGGATTTCTGGCAAAAGTTTGGGGAAAAAGTATTTTTTCCTTTTGTTGTCTGGGCGGTTGTATCGACAGGCCTTGTGGTATATATCGGAGTCTTCGTCGCCATGAGCGTATGGTGGAATAATTTTGTCATCGGCGTTCTGCTCGCGATGTTCGTAGGATTTTACATTTTTTATATGTACTATCACGACCGTTTAGTGCTTCCCACGCGCATTCCTCTCTTCGGCTGGCCGGTTACGGCGCTTCTTGCCGGAAAGGTTGTCTATGACGTCTCGGGTCCTCTCTGGGTTGCCCTTAAATGGATCGCGGGATTTCTTTTTGCTTACTTTGCCGGCATCGCGGTCGGGGCAATCCTTGTGGCAATTCTACTTGGATGGGCTTGGGTCATCATGAGGATGGTCGAATTTTCAGATAAAGCCGAAAAGCGCCATGAGGAAGTGGCTGATGCGGCGCTTGATCGCATCGACGAGATATACACATGGAGCACGCGGCTTACTTTGGTCGCTGTTGTCATCTTCGGCATTTATGCCGTCATGACCTATTCGGCGGGCGGAGCATATCTTGCATTCTACCTTGCCCTCGCCTTTTTATTCTTTGCCCTCGCCTATCTCGTCCTTTCGGCACGGTGGGATCCGCGCGAAAGATATGAGGATTCGGCGTTTGCGCTGAATTCTGTTCAGGCAATAGATTGGGTATATGGTAGGGATATGTTTAAAGAATTTTGCTTGAACATGGCAAAAAATGAGTGGGTGAGAAAACAAAAAGACCCGAGCTATATATTAAAAGGCGTACATGATCTTTTTGGCGGCGGGTATTATTATCCGCGATCTCTACATCGACTTGACGAAAGAGGATACTCCCGTCTTGCGGAGTATGCAGAAGGTCTCAAGGGCACGTCTGATAGCCCGTCTTTCCGCGAAAAGTTCGTTTCATATTTTGTAAGGGGCATTCCCTTCTCCGAAGCGGACCGGCGCATTAAGGCGCGAAAAAAAATGTGGCAGGATTTTGCCAACGCGAGGAAAGCGGTTTACGATTGCTCAATCGGGCGCGTCGTCCGCTGGTTCGTTGTCGCGGGGCGATTTATTGCCGACACGGTAGCGTCAGTGTACACGCTTTGGAAGATCTTCAACGAGCGCTGCCCGTATGTCGGGAAGCAAAAAACGCTTGGATAAATTTTTTCAAAGACCACACAGAATGTGGTCTTTTTTCATAGTGTGATGTCTATAGATTTTCTTTTATCTTCTCCGCATTCCCCGCAAGGTCTTTTTTGTCGCCGATTGCTTTATTCGGATTTGGGAAAAGCCACACATGAGCATGGAGCACTTCATCGCCCATAACCTTGCTCCACACTTCGTCCGTGCCGAACGGTTTTTGGAGGGCGCGGGCTATTTTTTGCACTGCGTTGAAATATTCGCCGATATTCGGCACGTCCCACACGAAACGATAGTGTTTTTTCGGGATAACCTGAACATGTCCGGTCGATTGCGGATGAATATCCAAAAATGCGAGAAAGTCTTTGTCTTCATATACTTTGTTCGAAGGAATCTCGCCGGAGATAATTTTGCAAAAAATGCAGACCATCGTGCATATCAGTATATGCTATAATACGCTTCATGCAACAGACGGTCTCAAGAGACGCTCTTGTGGAAAAAGCGGAAAAAGAGCTCGAGAACTATCCGGAACTCACGAAGAAACTTCTCTTGAATCGGGAGATTTTTTCCGCAGAGGAAGCGGAGAAGTTTTTGAATCCCGACTTTGAACGCGATGTGGGGGATCCGTTTAAGATTCTCAATATGGAACGCGCGGTGGAGAGGATACTTCGCGCCATAGGACAAAAAGAAAAAATAGTCGTGTATGGAGACTACGACATGGACGGCATACCAGGGAGCGTCATTCTTCACGATTTTTTCAAGAAAATCGGCTACGAACATTTCAAAAATTACATTCCGCACCGGCAAGACGAGGGGTACGGGCTCAATAATGCCGCGATTGAGTCATTCGCGCAAGACGGAGTATCGCTCGTTGTCACTGTTGATTGCGGCATTTCTGATGTCGCAGAGGTCGCGCATGCGAATGAACTCGGGCTTGATGTAATTATTACCGACCACCATCTCCCGCAGGAGGAGCTGCCTCCGGCGTATGCGGTTATCAACTCAAAACAGAAAGAAGACACGTATCACGACGATATGCTTTGCGGCGCGGGGGTAGCGTGGAAACTCGTGCAAGGGCTTCTTCGGAAAGGAAATTTCGGCGTTCCGGAAGGGTGGGAAAAGTGGCTGCTTGATATGGCGGGGCTTTCCACAATCGCCGATATGGTGCCCCTCAAGCGCGAGAATCGCGCGATTGCATATTACGGCCTCAAAGTGCTCAAGAAGTCCCGCCGTCCGGGGCTCGTGTCTCTCATGCACAAAGCGGGAATCGCCCAGCCGTACGCCACGGAGGACGATGTCGGCTTTCTTATCGGGCCGCGCATCAATGCCGCAAGCCGCCTTGACCACCCGCTTCGCGCATTTGAGCTTCTCTCGACCGGAGACGAGGCGGAAGGGGCTGCGCTTGCCGATCATCTGCAAAAGATAAACGACAGACGAAAGGCTCTTGTCGCTTCGATCATGAAGGAGTTGAAAGCGAGCCACGATATGGTTCCCGATGAAAAGCTTATTGTTACGGGGAACCCGGACTGGATTCCCGGTATCTTGGGACTTGTGGCAAATCGTCTCATGGAAGACCGCGGCGCGATAACGTTTGTCTGGGGACGGGGAAACGGCGGAGTGATCAAGGGGTCATGCCGCTCAAACGGAACGGTCAATCTCGTGGAGCTTATGTCTCGCGCGGAGCCGGGAACGTTCCTTGATTTTGGCGGACATGAGGCATCCGGCGGATTTTCGGCGGACGTGAGGAGTATTCATCTTCTTCCGGACGCGCTTCGTGCCGCGTATGAGAAGACTGGCATAACTGAAAAGAAAAAAGAAATTTCAATCGATGACGCGCTTTCGCTCGAAGACGTTTCGTGGGAACGATACCGCGAGATAGAGCGGTTCGCGCCGTTCGGGATAGGCAACCCAAAACCGCATTTTATGTTTAAAGGCATTGCGCCGGAGAGCATGAAGCAATTCGGGAAAGTAGGCGATCATCTTGAACTGGCATTTAGAAGCGACTCCGGCAGACGCATTCGCGCAATCGGATTTTTTATGAGCCCCGGCGACTTCGGCGCGGATATTCGGACGGGCAACCCTATTGATCTCGTCGCTTCGTTTGAATACTCCGTATTTCGCGATATACCCGAACTTCGTCTTCGGATTGCGCGGATAATATAATGGATCCTCGGACACCTGCGCCGGTGAGAGGGATTGACTTACACGGTTTTTTACTGTTATTCTTGATCTATGAAGAAAATAAAAACGAGCGGAGAAAAATACATTAATCTCACCATAAAGAAACTCCCGGAAGGTTATTATGTCGCTACAAGCAAGGATCTTCAGGGGCTTGTTGCAGAGGGAAGAACAGTAAAAGAGACGCTTGATATAGCCGAAAACGTGGCGCACGAGATTCTCTCACACCGAGAAAGAACAAAGTTTTTATCCAAAAGTATTCCAGAACGATGGAGCATACCTCTTTTGCTTGAAGTGTAATATGGGCCGTCTTGCGGGGTTTACATACAAAAAAGTTTCAAAAAAGCTCCAGAACGCGGATTTTATTTTTCTCCGCACCGCTAAAGGAAGTCACGAGATATGGTTTTGCGAAAAAAGAAATCTCTATACGACTATTCCTCATCGTAACGGCGATATTCCCGAAGGCACTCTCCGTGCGATAATAGGTCAGGCGAAAATATCCATTGAAAAATTTTTGGAATTATAAGACTGGCTTTGCGCTAAATTTTTTTATGCTACAATAACCCGCAATGAATCGAGGGCTTCCGCTTGTCGCTTTTCTCGGATTATGCGCCGGAGTGGCATTTCGGTCTTTTTTTGATTTCGGGTTTGCATTCCCTCTTTTTCTCTTTACGCTTGCCGTTTGCTTGTTTTTATTCGGATATTTTCGCGGTTTTATTCGCGCGGGCGCGGCTATGGCGGTATTTCTTGTTGCCGCTGGCCTTGGCATCGTTCGCGCCGATCTCTCATTTATCGAGAGCGGCGATCCGAATCTCCAGAAGAAAGTCGGGAGCAGTATTGCTGCCGAGGCTTTGGTTATTGAGGAGCCGGATATTCGCGAAGACCATACGAAACTCACCGTGTTTCTCGAGACCGTGCGTGAGCCGGATGGAGAGATGTCGGTTCAAGGGAAGGCGCTCATTACGGCTTCACATTATCCGGCGTATCATTACGGCGACCGTATTCGAGTTTCGGGCGAATTTTTCAGGCCGAAAAATTTTTCCGATGAGAATGATGCGCGCGAGTTTGATTATGCGGCGTATCTTGCGAAGGACGGCATATTTTATCAGATTTTTTATCCGCAAACCGAGCTTGTTTCGGAAGGAGGCGGAAACGCGATAAAAAGAAATCTCCTCGCGCTTAAAGAGGCGTATCTCGGCAATATATCTGAAACGATACCCGAGCCGGAAGCGTCTCTCGGCGGCGGCATCACCGTGGGGGCAGAGAGCGGCATGGGAGACGATCTTGAGAAGAAATTTCGCGCAACCGGCATCATCCACATCGTGGTGCTCTCCGGCTATAATGTAACGATTATCGCGGAGTCGCTTATGCGCGCGCTCTCGTTCGCGCCCCGTCTTGCCGCGCTTTCGGCAGGGCTTGGAAGCGTCATGCTTTTTGTCATTATGACCGGCGCGTCCGCGACCATTGTCCGCGCGGGCATCATGGCCGCGCTTGTTATTGTTGCGCGCCACATCGGAAGGCCGTATGCGGTTACTAATGCGCTTATTCTTGCCGCAACCGCGATGCTTCTCCATAACCCGAAGCTCCTTATTTTTGACGCATCGTTTCAGTTGAGCTTTCTCGCGACTCTCGCGCTCATATACGTTGCGCCCTTGGTGGAGCCGTATTTTAGGTTCATCACAAAGAAGTGGAACTTCCGCGAGTTTGCAGTTGCGACTGTCGCGACGCAGATTTTCGTCCTGCCGCTTCTTTTATATAAAATAGGGGAGCTCTCGCTTGTCGCGCTCCCCGTGAATCTTCTCGTGCTTATTTCGGTCCCGCTTGCGATGCTCTTTGTCTTTTTGACCGGCATGGCGGGCTTCATCTCTCCACTACTCTCTATTCCGTTTGGTTTTG
>JAKEFN010000005.1 GCA_022616085.1 bacterium | reverse complement strand
TGCGGGCTGGGGTCAATTAAAAAATTATCGCAATTTTTGGTGCGAGTGGCGGGAATCCCTGCCTGCCGACAGGCAGGGGACCCGCGACCTCAATACGATGCGGGATGGGAGAATCGAACTCCCGACCTCAGTTTGGAAAACTGATGTTTTACCACTAAACTAATCCCGCACATTCATTGGGATTTCCAACTTCAAATTTAAGATTTCAAACCAATATCGTCGTCTCCTCTTTTCCTACTTCCAAGAAACCTTTCTTTATCTCAAACGCCTGCGCAACTCCCTCCCCTTCAGGCTTTACGAGAATAATACCCGAATCAAGCGGCGTGATAAGGGGGATGTGATGAGGGAGCACGGTCATGACGCCTTCGCGGGCGGGAACGGTAACGGACTTCGCCCCGCCTTTATAGAGTATTTTATCAATAGTTGTGATAGTTAAATTAAGCATGATTTAAATCTCATCAATCGTCCCTTTCATATAAAACTCCTGCTCGTTTTTCTCATCATGCTTCCCTTCGATAATCTCCGCGAACCCGCGCACCGTGTCTTTGAGCGCGACATATTTGCCGGCAACACCCGTGAAGCCCTCGCCCACGAAAAACGGCTGGGAGAGAAACTTCTGGATTTTTCTCGCACGCGAGACGATGCGCTTATCTTCATCCGAAAGCTCCTCAATGCCTAATATAGCGATAATGTCTTGAAGATCTTTGTAGCGCTGAAGGATTTCTTTCGTCTGGGATGCAACGCGGTAGTGCTCCTCGCCGACAATAGACGGGTCAAGGGCAATCGATGCAGATTCAAGCGGGTCAATCGCCGGATAAATCCCGAGAGATGCGAGCGCACGGGAAAGCACAACTGTCGAATCAAGATGTGAAAATGTGGTAGCGGGAGCCGGATCGGTGAGGTCGTCTGCGGGAACATAAACCGCCTGCACCGATGTGATGGAGCCCTTGTTGGTCGATGTGATGCGCTCTTGAAGCTTACCCATTTCTTCCGCGAGCGTCGGCTGATAGCCCACGGCAGAGGGAACGCGTCCGAGAAGCGCGGACACTTCCGAACCCGCCTGTGTGAAGCGGAAAATATTATCCATAAAAAGGAGGGTGTCCTTGCCCATTTCATCGCGGAAATATTCCGCCATGGTGAGACCCGAGAGTCCCACGCGGGCGCGCGCGCCGGGCACTTCGTTCATCTGCCCAAAAACGAGGGACGTCTTTTCGAGCACTCCCGATTCCCTCATTTCGTGGTAGAGATCGTTTCCTTCGCGCGTTCGTTCGCCGATACCCGCAAATACCGAGTATCCGCCGTGTTCGGTCGCGATATTCCTGATAAGCTCCTGGATAAGAACGGTCTTGCCCACTCCGGCGCCGCCGAAAAGCCCTACTTTCCCGCCCTTGATAAAGGGTGTCATAAGGTCGATGGTTTTGATGCCGGTTTCAAAAACTTCCGTTTCGGTTGACTGTTCCTTGAACGGAGGCGGGGTGCGGTGAATGGGAAGGCGTTTGCGCGCGGGTATATCGCCTTTGTTGTCTATGGGGTCTCCGAGGACGTTCGTCATGCGCCCAAGCACTTCCTCTCCCACAGGAACGCAGATCGGCGCGCCGGTGCTTGCAACTTCTTCGCCGCGTTTGAGGCCGTCGGTCGAATTCATGGCGATCGTCCGCACACCCCCTCCGCCGATATGCGCGGCGACTTCAAGCACGATTTTCTCCTCGTTCTCTTCCCTTCTCACTTCAAGCGCGGTGAGCAATTCCGGCAGATCGCCTTCAAAATAGACGTCAACGACAGGACCGATGATTTGTTTTATAACGCCGTTCTTTGATGTTGCATTTTCATTTTTCATTTTGATATTTGATTTATTTAAGCGCTTCCATTCCCCCTACAATTTCCGAAACTTCTCGCGTGATCGCCGCCTGCCGCGCCTTGTTGTATGAAAGGCTCAAAGACTCGGATAAATCTTCCGCGTTGTCGGACGCGTTTTTCATGGCAATCATGCGCGCCGAGTGCTCGCTTGCGTTCGCTTCAAGAATAGCATGATATACATGAACGGCAAGGAGCATAGGAATAATCTCGTTTAACACCGCGTCTGCGGACGGCTCGAATGTATATTCTTTTACCGGCTCCGGCGCATGCGCCGCAAGCTCTGCATAACGGCCGGTCTCCGGAAGAATTCCTTCGACTGCGCGAGCGACTCCTTCAAACGTAATGGGAAGAAGGCGTTCGGAACGCACTTCCTGCTTGAGAGTCGAGATGAAAGAAGTATAAACGATCTGAAATTCATCAAACTCCCCTTCAAGAAAAAGGTTTTGTGCGCGTTCGACGATCGGATGAATGCCGTCAAAATCGACAAAATCCCCCCATCGCTCATATCGTTCCACCACATTAAATCCGCGCGAAGCGAAATGATCCGCGCCTTTTCTTCCAATGCAGAAAAAACCGATATTCTCCGGCGTCAGCCCGTTTTTTCCTATCATCGCATGCACATTTTTCAAAACCGCACTGTTTAAGCTTCCCGCAAGCCCTTTGTCGCTCGTAACGACAACAATGCCTGTCTTTTTTACATTCCTCGCGGTTGTGAGCGGATGTCTCCCCGCCTCAAGACTCCCCGACGCGTTTCGGAGGATGGTCAGGGCGGAAACCGCATATGGTCGCGCCTCAAGAGCGCGCAATTGGCTTTTGCGCATCTTCACCGCGGATACCGCTTCCATCGCCTTGGTCACTTTTGCGGTTTTCCCCACTGATCTGATCTTGTTTTTTACGGATTTGAGAGACATAATTACAAACTCAAAAGTTAAAATTCAAAATGCGATCAACGCGGCGATTCGTATTGGGAAAATAGATCGCCATGCGCTGTCTTGAATGACGCAATTGCGGCTTCCAAGGCCTTCGCTACGTCTTCCGGCATATCCCGATATTCTTCTATTTTTTCAAGAATATCCTTATGGTGGTTTTCGATATGCGTTAGAAATTTCAACCCCGCCTCCCGAACGCGCTCCGCCGGAACGGCATCAAAAAGGCCGTTTATTGCCCCAAAAATAAGTGAAACCTGGCGGGGGAACGGCTCCGGCATGCCCTTGTCCTGTTTCAAAATCTCCACCATCCGCTTCCCGCGCTCAATCTGTTTTTTGGTATTGAGATCAAGATCGCCGGAGAATTGCACAAAGGCTTCAAGCTCGCGGAACTGCGCAAGCTCAAGGCGAAGTTTGCCCGCGACTTTTTTCATCGCTTTGGTTTGCGCCGCCGATCCCACGCGCGATACTGAAAGTCCCACATTGACCGCGGGGCGTATTCCTTTGTTAAAAAGCTCTCCTTCAAGATAAATCTGTCCATCCGTAATAGAAATAACATTGGTGGGAATATACGCGGACACGTCGCCTTCCTGCGTCTCTATGATCGGAAATGCGGTGAGCGACCCCCCTCCCCTCTCCGGCGAAAGTTTTGCCGACCGTTCAAGAAGACGCGAGTGAAGATAAAAAATATCTCCCGGATACGCCTCGCGGCCGGGCGGACGGCGGAGAAGAAGCGACATTTGCCGATATGCAACCGCGTGCTTTGAGAGGTCGTCATAAATCACAAGCGCATCTTTGCCTTGATCCATAAAAAACTCCCCGACCGCGGCGCCCGCAAAAGGCGCCAGAAATTGCAAAGCGGCCGACGCGGATGATGAGGCGGAAACAACAATACTGTAATCAAAAGCCCCTTTTTGCTTAAGTTGATGGACCAATTTCGCAACCTTCGAATCTTTTTGCCCTATGACGACATAGATGCAGATCGGGCGGTCTTCCGGTTTTTCATTGAGCTGATTCAAAATAGCGTCAATCGCAATCGCCGTTTTCCCCGTTCCGCGATCGCCGATTATAAGCTCGCGCTGTCCGCGCCCAATAGGAATCATCGCATCAATCGCTTTGATGCCGGTGTGAAGCGGAACATTGACGGATTGCCGGTCAATAACGCCATACGCTTTCCGTTCAATGGGGTTCCGTTGTTTCGCTTTTATGGAGCCGCCCCCGTCAAGAGGATTCCCCAAGGGATCGACAACGCGCCCCACCATTTCCGAAGAAACAGGGATGGAGAGAATCGTTCCGGTGCTTTTTACCACCGTTCCCTCGCGCACTTTTCCATAATCGCCCAAAATAACCGCGCGCACCCTCTCTTCCTCAAGGTTCTGCGCCATGCCGATAACGGCATCTGTTTCCCGTGTCAATTCTTCAAGAGTTTTTCCTTCTCCCGTGTCAAAAAGGAGCATTTCGGACATCAAAACGTCCGGGAGCCCTTCAATTTCAGCGATGCCGTCTGAAACGGACACAACCATGCCGATTTTTTCGTCCCGCGTTTCCGGCGTAAAATTTTCTATTTCTTTTTTCAGTTTTTCTACAATTGATTGCATGATAATTAATTCAAAGCTCAAAATTCAAAACTCAAAACTTTATTCTAAAAAAACGTAAAAAACCGTTTCGTTTTAAGTTTTACCTTGTTAATTTTGCGTTTTGAGTTTTGACATTTGAGTTGTTTTTTATAAAAATTTTACTGTCCTGTCGTCATTCTATTATACAAATCCAGAAGCGCACTCTTGTAGCTCCCGTCCACGCGGCGACTCTGCGTCCGTATAACATACCCGCCGATAAGAGAGCCGTCAACAGAATGGGTGACCACCTTCCCTTTTGCTTCAATGCCGTGCTCGCGAGCGATTCTCTCGCCTTCGCTCAATGAAATTTCCCGAGCGGCTGTAATAAAAACGGTTTTCATCTGCCGCTCCCGATGCTCTATCTTTTCAATCTCGCGCACAATGCCCGGAAGAAGGCGCCGATGTCCGCGGGAAGCAACCGCCTCCAGAACATTTTTTACAAGACGATTCCGCTTTTCTTCGGTATGGGCGTCTTTGCCGAGATCAAAAATCGCCTCTGCATAATGTCGCGCGTAAAACATGGCTATGCGCTCTTCTCTCGAAGAATTTTTTCAGCTGATAATACGGCGATGCGCGCAAGCTCTCCCCTGCTTTCCGCCAATATGCGCTCTTTCTCTTCTTCCGCCCGGCGTTCGGATTCCGCAATAATTCTTCTCCCGCGCTCTTCAGCTTCCGAGACGATCCCGTGTTCTTTCTCCGCTCCCGTCCGGCGCGATTCTTCAATAATTCTATCTCCCTCTCCGTGCGCTTTTGCGAGAATGACGGATTCTTCTTTTTTCAAATGCGCGAGCTTTTCTTCGACGGCATCCGCGTCGCGAATCCCTTTTTCTATTTTCGCCCTGCGTTCCTCCAAAATGGCGAGCACCGGCTTATAGAGATACCGATGAAGGATGGCGAGAAGCAAGCCAAAATTGATGATCTGTATGACCAACAGTTTCCAGTTTATTCCGAATGTTTCCAAAATTTCCTGCATACGAGATAAGGTATTGAGCTATGCTATGTGTTATTGCGCTTTACGCTGTAGAATTTAGAATTTTCCGTTCCAAAAAAAATACGGAAGACTACAAAAACCGCACAATGAATGCGATAACCAATGCGAAAATCGCAAGCGCCTCGGTGAATGCAATGCCGATAAACATAGTTGCGGTGATTTTTCCCTGCGCATCGGGGTTCCGTCCGATCGCTTCCAGCGCTTTTCCCGCAATAAGCCCGATCCCGATGCCGGGGCCGAGAACTCCGAGTCCCACCGCGAGCGCCATACCTATAATTTTTGCTGATTCTGGATCCATATATGTATATTATTTTTTAAATTAATAAATAATTTTTCTTTCTAATGTTCTCCTCCTGTGTCCGTAATCGCAAGCTTGATAAAGAAAAGCGTCAGAAGTGAGAAGATAGCGGCCTGTATAAACCCGACAAATATTTCAAACGCCATAAACGGGACCGGCAGAATGAACGGGACGAAAAAAGTGATAACGACAATCATAACCTCTCCGGCAAAAATATTGCCAAAAAGACGGAATGAAAACGATACCAAACGCGCGAGCTCTGAAATAAACTCAATAATGCCGACAAAAAAACCCATAACAGAAGAAAAATTGAAAAAACGCCTGAAATACTTGAAAAAGCCGATTATTAGTATTCCCGAAACCTCGATCACGAGAAATGCGATAAGCGTAAGCGCGAGCGTTACGTTGAGGTCGGTGTTTACGGAACGGAGAAGTGGCGTAAATACCTCTCCGCCCTCTCCATGCGCACCTGAATCAGTGTAATGGAAAAACCCGATACTGCCAATACCCGGCGTAAATTCCAAAACATTCGCCGTAAAAACAAAGACAAATATCGTTGCAAGAAGAGGGAAATAAAGAAGCGCCCTCTTCCGGCTCTCAAGCGTCTCGGCTATATAATCGAGTATGATCTCGATAAGCGCCTCAAAAAAGGCCTGTGTTTTACCGGGTGCAAGCGACATCCGATTTCGCACAAAAAAAGCGATCATTACAAGAAGCGCCATCACAATCCATGTCGTGATAAGCGTATTGGTGATGGGGATACCAAAAAATTCCCCAAGCCGTTCGGCGGCTATGGCGATATGGATTTCGTCCATTTTGTCAGAATAACAAAAAAATAAAAGGGGGTCAAAGACCTTTCGTAGAAGAATATGCTCTATCCTTCATTATAAATTTCCTGAATCTCCGAAGGATTAAGCGCGCGATCATAGACGCGGACGTCGTCGATGATGCCGTCAAAAGAATTTGTTGTATTGTTAAACATCGGAGGTAAGGTAGTTCCAGGCAAAGGATCATTGGTGGCATATGTTCCGCCAATTCGGGTCTGTTGAATAGAAGTTTGTATAAATACATTCGCGGCATTATTAGTTTGGCTAAATGCCTGCTCGACACCATCAACATAAAATGCCACGACGCGCGAATCAAGAGCATTGTCTATAACGATTATCGATACATGATGCCATACTCCGGATGAGAATGAATCGTCCGTCTGGTATCCGTCCGAATTAGAACCAGTCCCGCAGTTAGCGGTTCTAGAAACATAATAATCCAAGTTTCCAGAGTTAAAATAAAACCCCGCCGCATGATTCGAACGGCCGCTATTGATACATGCATCCGCTCGCGCAAATATTGCGCCGTATGAACCCGCAGTCGGATATATCCATGCGCTTATCGTGAAATCGTCCGAAAAATCGATATTTTCTTCAAGAATGACAGAATCATCCGCCCCATCAAACTGGAGCGCTCCATCTCCTATACGCGCATTCGGAGATGCCGACCACACAGGTTCGCCCGGAGAAACATCAAGATTCCCGTTATTATCTCCACCATTATCAACCGCTGTCGTTCCAGAAAGCTCGTCAAAGGGCCAATGCCCAACAACACCGCTTGTTATATTTCCAGCCCCCGTAGAGAGTCCTGTCCATCTCTCCCATCGCGTCCGTTCCACGGCGGAACCGCCGCATGGAGACTTCCCGTGCGCAATAAAGGAAACATCGCATAAATTCGGATCATCGACATTCTGGCTTGCCGCCACTTCGACAACGGCGCATGCGCCGTTCACAAAGCCGTCAATAGTGAACTCATACGATTTGTCCTCACAGCCTGCGGTTGGCAGGGGATTCGTCCCCGGAGCGCCCGATCCTCCTCCGGCATAAAAATCCGCGCCAAGGCCGCAATTATAAATCCCTTCGTTTACCGTGGTGTTAAATGCTCCAAAGACTTCCTGATAATGCCGCATGCATTCAATAGCCGTGTCGGCGGCATAAAAAGCCTCAAGAGTGCCTTGCTCATCGATGGACGATCGTAATTCCAATGTCGCGGTCGAGAGCATAGTTCCCAAAAGAATAAGAAGGATTCCCATGAGAACAAGCGTAAAGAGAAGCGCAAACCCGCGCTTGAAGCGCGCACGCCGCGGTCTTCCTTGGAGCATCTCTATTAATATGGCATCAAAATAGAATTTCACGTAAAGTAAGCCGCTTATTGTTCTCCTGTCGCGCCCCCAGAACCACCGGTCGGCGGGGGGGGACCTGTGCTTGGAATCGTCGTCCTCCCTCCCCCTCCTCCCCCTCCTCCGCCACCGCCCGAGCTCGTGCATGAATCGCTCGGCGAAGTGATATTTATTTCCAAAATGTTCGGGTTTGGATCAGGGTCACTCCCCTGATCGGTTCCAAGAGGCCCATACGTATCGGAATACGGATCATAAAGCTGAATGCTATATCTCCAAACACCCGGAAAATCAAGATAATGAAACCAATATCCTCTCAATGCCGAATCAATTTCACCATACGCAGGCTGGGAGGGGGTGCACCCCGCGCCATCGCAAACCAATACATGCATCGTGTATTTCGCATCGTCTATCCATGTTATATGCATGCGATACGGCCCCCCGATAGTGCATATCTGCTGGAGACTATAAATCTCCGGTGTTACAAGTCCGCTTCCCGAGAGCGCCGCCTGATTTTGGATAAACCTTGGGGTGTATGAAGAAGAGAGAGAGAAACTTTCCCGCCTCCCCTTGAAGTCAAGATATCCTCTGATGGCGACCGTTGCCGTCACCTGGGTTACATCGTCTTCGTTGTTCTCTATAATAAAGCTGAACGACTCAACCTTGATCTTCTCCGAAAGAGTGCGTTGTTCAGGGCATTCATCCGGTAAGGGACGGGTCGCGCAAATGCCGAATGTCCGCTGTTCTTTTTTGAAAACAGTCGCAAGCGCGCTATCGAAACGATACCTGATTTCTTTGTCGGGAACATCCGGCCTCACCGTCGTAACAAACGTGACATCGCTGCACGGGGTCGCCGCATCACAACCGATCGGGAGCGCAATAGTCCATGTAAGTTCACGGCCAAGCGTATCGAGAAGAAAACGAAGCTCGCTCTTAAGGTCCGCCTTCTGTTGCGCTATCTGGCGCGCGTTCGAAAGAGTAAGAAAAATGTTTGTCACAAGCACCATGACAATGCTAAAAAGTCCTATGGCGACCAAAAATTCGACCAAGGTAAACCCTTTCTTCTTTCTTCTTTTCTCTATATTTATGGTGAGCATAATCTTTTGTTACCCTTATTTAGGGCTGCGTATTGAATAAAATTTTTTCAATCGTCACGGACTTTGCCGCTCCGCTCCTGTCCACCCACGTCACGATTGATTTAACTTCGATTTTTTCGTCATCAATTCTGCATGAACGAACGCGGCGCTGGGGAGACCCCTCTATATTGCTTGAGGAATTACAGTGTGTAAATCTATCAAACGTTCCCTCTGTCAGACAGACATAATGACCTTGATGATAAACGCTAAGCGTCTCCCCGGGAAGAAGGCTTTCCGGATCGTCTGCGAATATTTCATATCCTTGAGGGCCAGCGCTACAGCTATGATATAAATGTTCCTGCCAATTCGTAATATCGCATGCGGTGGGATTGCTAAGACAGATGACGTTGTTATTGCGCTTGCTGATCATAAGTTCCATGCCTTCCTGGGCTATTTTCAAAGCTATATATTTTCGCTCAGCATTATCAATTGATCGAAACATAAGCGTTACGGAATTGAGGAACAAAGCTAGCACGCCTCCTGTAATGGCAACCGCGACAAGCACTTCAAGAAGAGTAAACCCTCCAGTCTGCAATCGTGCGTTCTTTACTATTCTTTTTACAAAATCCATGGAGCTCTCAAATTATTTAAGTCCGACAAGGCCGTGCGACCATACAACAATTGTCTTGGTAAACCTTTCTCCGGGATCGCCCACATCAATCTCAACCGAACCAGAACCTAAAACCGCGCCAGAAGAATCGGTAATCCATGTAGTCGGCTCCGGGCGTACAAATTCGATATGAATGTTATCCTGCGGGGCAATTGTCCGAATTTCCTGGATAACGATCGGGAAGGTCAACGTGAACGTCCTGACAAGATTTCCCCCAGTACAGTTATCAGGAGGGGTCGAGGGGTATGTAAAATTATCTTGATCGTTCAATATACCATCCCCCGCTCCGCTATCATTATCATCAGAGACGCAGTCGGCATAAACGATAACCGTATCGGGGGAAGCTATATCGAAATAGACGCCGTAATTGGGGAACAGTCCTGTAGACCGGAGTTCCTTGACCGCAAGAGATCTCTGTCGTGTTTCTTTAATAAGATTGAGCACGTTCTCGGCGCTGGTACTTGTTTTTACGGAAAGAGTAGAAGACGAAAGAGAAATGATCTCCACGGTCGCCATGACAGTAATAATCGCAATTATGACCAAAAGTTCTATCAGGGTGACTCCCCTTTCTTGGCTTTTGCGCGTATGCATATTCTTTATACAACTATAGCACAT
>JAKEFN010000051.1 GCA_022616085.1 bacterium | reverse complement strand
GCGAGGCGAAAATGCGGCGAGGAAAGCGAAGAATATTGTTGATATTTTGAGTCTTTCCGAGCCGCCGTTTGCAGCCCGCAACATGAATTCGCAGTAGTCAATAGTTTTTTCACAAGCTCTAGTGTGATGTCTATAGTATATCCATTATCATCCTATGAATTTCTTCGGGTTTTCGTATATTTTCACCGTCCATGCATGGAATTGCATGCCACGCGGCATATTTTTCCACAAGCGTTTTGTATACAATGGCGACCTCCTTTTGATATGTCCGGTTTTTTTCATGCTGGTCTTTTTTTGCGCGATCCTTTATGAGGCGTGCCGTTATCTCGGGAGGAACGTCGAGATAAAACACGATATCTGGAATGGGGAGTTTTAAGGTCTCAAATTCAATCTCCTCAATAAAAGATATAAAATCATCGCGTTCGGCGGGTGGGAGCTTAGCCGCTTGATGCGCCTGATTGCTCCCTACATATCGGTCTGAAACAACAATACCCTTTTGAAGCGCTTCTCGCATCTCGTCCCGAAATGCGGCGCGATCCAAGCTCCAGTGCGCAGACGTGATATAGGGAGAGAGTTTCAAAAAATCCCCATACTCTCCCGAAAGGCATTTTTTCAAATTTTCTCCGATACGCGACCTCTCATATGCAGGAAAGGAAAAAGCGGTAACAATGCTACCGCTTCGCAAGAGAGCATCCGAAAGAAGGCGCGTCTGCGTTTCTTTGCCGGAGCTGTCAATTCCTTCAATAACGATGAATTTATTTTTCATAGATGGAAAAACGGTGCGCATAAGGATTCTTATCATCGGCAGGGTGCGTCTCGGAAGAAATTTCGCGCCATTCCCCATAATCAACCATCGGGAAATACGTGTCGCCCTCAAACATGCCGTCCACGAACGTCATATAGAGCCTTCTGGCATAAGGTATCGCATGGCGGTATATTTCCGCGCCGCCGACAACAAATACCTCGGAAACATCTGAAGCGCGCCGGAGTGCGTCTTCAAAAGAGCGCGCAACCTCCGCCCCGTCCGGCACGGCGTATGAGCCATCCCTTGTCACGACAATATTCCTTCTTCCTGGAAGCGGATGCCCGAGAAGCGAGAGAAATGTTTCGAATGTTTTTCTTCCGACAATGATCGGACGGCCAAGTGTTATTTTTTTGAACCGCGCCAAGTCCTTCGGCAAATGCCACGGAATACGGTCTCCATTCCCGATAAGGCGATTCCGGTCATGCGCAACAATGATGGAAACAACGGGTACATCCTTCATGGTTCAAATTGAAATCGGCGCCTTTATGTGCGGGTGCGGATCATACCCCGCAAGCTCGAAGTCATCGTAGGCAAAATCAAAAATTGACTTCACCGCGGGATTGATCTTCATGGTCGGAAGCGCGCGAGGCGTGCGGGAGAGCTGTTCATTCACCTGATCAATGTGATTATTATAGATATGCACATCCCCGAACGTATGGATAAATTCGCCAAGATCCCGCCCTGTCGTTTGCGCCATCATCATGGTAAGAAGCGCATATGAAGCGATATTAAACGGCACTCCAAGAAAAACATCCGCGCTCCGCTGGTAGAGCTGGCAGGAAAGCCTGTTGTTTGAAACATAAAACTGAAACATGGTATGGCAGGGCGGAGGCGCGCTCTTCTGCCCGACAATGAGCGTCTGAAGATCTCCGACATTCCAGCCGGAAACGATGATCCGACGATTGTCGGGATTTTTTCGGATCATATCTTCCGCTTCCGCGATCTGATTGATTTTTCTTCCACCCGGCCCTTCCCAGGCGGTCCACTGTTTGCCGTAAATAGGCCCGAGTTCCCCCGTTTCATCGGCCCACTCATCCCAAATATGCACCCCGTTGTCATTCAAATATGCAATGTTCGTGTCGCCTTTGAGAAACCACAAAAGCTCGTGGATGACGCTTTTCATAAATATTTTCTTGGTTGTAAGCGCCGGAAAACCTTCCAAAAGGTCGAACCGCATCTGATAGCCGAAAATACTTCTCGTGCCGGTGCCGGTGCGGTCATCCTTCCCCGCCCCATTATCGCGTATATGTTCCAGAAGTGTGAGATATTGACGCATGATGTGTTTCCTCTCCAAAAATTTTACCCGTCTTCCATGTATGATATCATACAGAGATACTTACGCATATTTTCATTTTTCAATTTCCATGGCACTATCAGACGCACTTATTTTACAACACAAAAACATCGGTAATATCATCATCGACCCTTTTGACATACGGCACTTATCCACATCGAGCTATGATGTTACGCTCGGCGAGTGGTATTTTCGCGAACGGCGACCGT
>JAKEFN010000050.1 GCA_022616085.1 bacterium | reverse complement strand
GGTGGAGATGGGCGGAATTGAACCGCCGTGCAAAAAGATTTTCATAGCGAGTCTACAAAGCGTAGTTTGTTTTTTTGGTTTAGGCCGCGCATGTAGGGAACAAACAAAATCATACCCGGCCGGTTCTCTATGTTTCAAACGGATGCCGAGACATTCATCCGCCCAATTCCGAAAGTTTATAACACCCGGCGACTCTCATCGGAAGTCGGATCCGCCAGATGCCGGCTTACGCCAAAGCGTATGCCGGAGCGAAATCGCCCGCCTTAAAGTAAGGACTGGCAACTGCTTTCATTTTTGCTTTTGCAATTATGTTTTGGCGCGTTTTTACGAAAAGCGCCATCTTCGGCTTTGCACGCTGCAAAATATTCTTTTTGTCGATGCCGATCACCCCCCGAAAATATGCCTTTGCTTTGGAAGCCATACTGTCGGGGATTGATACGTCAAAGACGTATACTCTTTTTTATTTCTCTTTCAATGACCCGCTTGTCTTCGCGTTTCTTGAGTGTTTCGCGCTTGTCGTATTTTTTTTTGCCGCGCACAACCGCGACTTCTAGCTTGATTTTACCATCTTTATTATACACCGCCGTTGGCACGATTGTCAATCCCTTCTTGTCTTCTCTTTCGGCGAGCTCCAGAATTTCTTTTTTTTTGAGAAGAAGACGCCTGTTTTGCGCCGGATCGTAATCTTTAGGCGTATTTTCCGGTTGATACGGGGGAATGGTTGCTCCCACAAGATATGCCTCGCCGCCCCGCACGATAACCCGCGACCCATCCAAAGAACACTGTTTATCACGGAGGGATTTCACTTCAAAGCCGCGGAGCTCTATCCCCGCTTCAAATCGATCAAGAATTTCATAGTCATGCCGCACTTTTTTGTTGCATACAAGTTCCGTTTTTGCCATACCCGTATTGTAACGGGAACTGCTCGCTCCCGCTAGAGCACGTCTCTCTTTCTGGGAAACTCTTTTCATGGCGTGTTCCTCGTGTTATTATCACTTCTGTATTTTGTTCCCCGTCCATAGGCTTCCGCCCTGCCTGCCCGCCGGCAAGGCGGGGCAAACAGACACCTCGGGCGGAAAGGAGATGGTTGCAGTATAATTGAAAATATTTCCGCCCATAGCTCAGTTGGTAGAGCAGCTCCCTTTTAAGGAGAGGGTCGCAGGTTCAAATCCTGCTGGGCGGATTTTTTGTGAAGCTGTACAGCTACATTGTTTGACAGATAGATTAAATCGTGATATGTAAAAACAATTAGTTCTTAGGAGTAAAATAGTGGAAAAGATAAAAGCGATTGCGACCGGAGGGTCTGCGGCCGATCCGATTACCATCGGGCATGAGTGTGTTGTCCGAGAGGTGTGCAACTCCGGGCTTTTTGAGACGGTATTCTGGATTCCGTCAGGGAGTCGTCCCGATAAGGATGTCGCGCCAGCGGAACACCGGAGAAACATGATTAACCTTCATTTTTGTGAAGAGTTTATCCGCGCGCAACCGGTGCCGCTTATTATAGATTTTTCGGACATTGACGCACAAAATACGCCGACCTATCTTTGGATACGACAGTTGCAGGAACAGTATCCACAGTATGAAGTTTTCTGGTATACCGGCGTGGACTCTATTGTTCCACGCGACGATCTTGGCGGTATGTGCGAGATTGAAGCGCTTTGGGAGAATGTCGAGGAAGTGATGAGAGGAAATATGATCATCCTCCCGCGCCTCGGTTATCCCGACCCGGAATCGCTCCGAGACCAGCTTCCCCCGTGGTTTCAGTATAAGGTGCTCAAACCAAAAAAAATAATTTATGGAACAGCTGGTTCCGATATTCGCGAGCGCATAAGGCGCGGCGGAACGTATGAGCACCTCGTAGCCCAGAAGGTGTACGAGTATATTGAGGAGCACACATTGTATCGGGAGGCGTACGGATGAATACTTTTATTATGAGAGCGAATCCGTGCAAGTCGGAAGCGGTGAAGGCTGTGCCCGAAATCACGGAATACATCAAAACGCGCGGCGGTGTCGTTGTCCCAGAGGACGAACATGCTGAATGTGTCATCGCAATCGGCGGCGACGGAACTACGATGCGGTGCCTAAGCGCATTTTCCCCGCGAGGAATTCCGTGTGTTGGCATCAATGCGGGGCACGTCGGGTTCCTTACTGTTGGCGATCTTGAACATTGGAAAGAGATAGTCGATAGATTGTTGGGGGATGATTTTGTTTTGGAAAGCCGGACAGGGCTTTGCCTCGTTTATCGAGGCGTAGAATATGGTCCGCACGTGAACGACGTGGTTGTTCAGTCCGCTCGGTGGCCCGGTAAACACTCCGGTACCGCATGGTTTAGAATTTCCATCGGCGGGCATGATATCGTCCGCTCCGTTCAAGCCGACGGGATAATCGTCGCCGCTCCGACAGGGTCAACGGCATATCTTCTCGCGGCGGGGGGACCCATTATTGAGCCGACACTGGGGGCGGTTGCGATAAAAACAATTTGCGCCAATGTTCAGGGATCCGCTCCGTATGTCGCGGGAGCGGGACGCGAGATAGTAATTACCGTTTTGGAAAGTTCGGACGAAAATGGTACGCTCTGTTTGGATGCGGACGGTATTCCGTTTGAAGGGGTGCGTGTCGGTGAACAAATCGTCATACGCAAACACGACCACCCCGCTCTCCTTATTACATTCGGAACCCCCGAATACTGGAGAGTCCTTGGCGAAAAAAAACGCTTTGCGAGAGATTGACGGCGCGTCATGCACGCGCCTTTTTTTGTGTGTTATGTGGTGTATAATTATTAATCATGCGACCGGAATTTCAGGAAAATATAATGGAGTATAACGAAGCCGCCAAAGAAATTATGGCGAAGGAGAAAACCATTGAAGAAGCGACGGAGGTGGGCGAGACTGATGAAGAGGCGGAAAAAGATTTGGAAAAACTCTACGCCGCGCTTCAGGAGAAAGAAAGAGAATCTGCAAAAGAACGCAGCACAACGCCGGAAGCCCAGCATAAAATTTTTGAAATACAAAGAGAAAAACGGAAGATTTTTGACCAGCTCAAGGAAGATATCGCGAATCTTGATAACCCGGAATATTACCGTGCGCCGGAGAAAGGCGCGCGGCATGTTACACAGAGAGAGGACGGTTTATTCCACGTCGTGAACCCGAGTGGAATTGGGATGACGGTAACCAAGGGTGAAATCATGACCGATATGGTATGGGGAATGAATTACTATCTTGACGAAACCATGCCGCGAAATGTGCGGAAGAGGCATCTTATAGAGCGTGCGCACTTTCGGTTGGAGGAATTGCTTAACAAACAGATTATAACAGACTATCCTGAGACGGGAGCCCCCGTAAGGTCCATAGGAAAGATAGAAAAGTTGATCGACAAAGGCCAAAGAAAAGGGTTTTTAGCTGAAAGAATGGTGGAAAATTTTTTGAAGAAAATGATATATGACAACAATACACCTTTCGGTATCGAGGGTGCAGATGTTTACACAGACACAATTCAAAAAATTGATTTTATTATTAAAAAAAAGCTCCATAAAAGGGGAGTCGGTGTTAACAAGCAAGAAAAACAAACTTCGTTTGGAATCCAATTTTCAATTGGTCGCCACGAAAAGTTACTTAAAAAAAAGAAAAAGAAATTTAATGCTGTATACGAAGACATGAAAGAAAAAAGCGGTCTTGACGATATTATTTTTGTGAATATTCCGCTTCAGGGAATAAATGAGCTTTACAATACGTGGGCGCGAAACCGCGTCCCTGGCGGCCCCGACAAACTCTGGGACGACGACACAAAAGAAACCCTTCTGCGCGGGCTTCTTCAGGGCATTATGACCGAGGAGGAGATTGATGAGGAAGTGAATAAAGTGACCGGCAGAGAGCGGCTTCAAGAAGCCGCATAGCGGGTTTGAGGCGCGCGGACAAAGATATCTCTTATAAGCCAAAGAAGCACCCCAAACGCATAGAGAATGGCGATTTTTACCGCAAACTCGGTGTTTTGGATTGCAGTCCAGTAAAACGTTCCAAGCGCGGACACGTCTGCCATATCGGGCATATTTGCCAAAACGTTTTTGACAGACACTTTTGCGAGACCTATGCCCGCGAGAAGAATGAGGCCGTAGAGGCGGAGCGCCTTTACGCTTAGTAATTTACGGATAACATATACCGTATATATGCGGTGCATTATTTTTTTCTTGAGTTGTTCGTTTGTAAGTGGCATATTAATTTTCTAAAGTTGCGCTTATTTTTTTAAATTCCTGTTTTGCCCGGAACATCCGCGCTTTGACTGCGCCGACTGACGTATCAAGTGCGCGCGCGATTTCTTTCTGCGGCATGCCGCGGAGAAAATAGAGTTCCAGGACTTTACTCAAAGATTCCGGCATGCGGACAAGGATTGACGAAATATAATCGGAAAGCGCGGTTTCGCCGGAAAAAACACTTGTCGGATCGGCTATAATTTCCTGCATTTCATCCGTGAGCTCCACCGTTTCTTTATTTTTTCGCTTGTGCTTTCGGTAGTGCGAGAGCGCGGTGTTTACGAGGATTTTGTATCCCCAGGATTTAAACGTCGCGCCTTCTTGCACCGCGAACGATCCTGCATGAAGGTATATTTTTACGAACGTTTCTTGCACAATGTCCTCCGCGTCTTCGGCTGTCCGGGCGAACGTTTCAGCCTTGCGTTGGAATGCCGCCTGGTAGCGGTCGACAATAATCTCAAAAAGTTTCGGATCACGGACGGATGCGGCAAGCAGTTCTTCGTCTTTTTGGCCGTCTCTTTTCATGCGTTCTTCTTGTGTAAGAATAGGGGTCATAATGGAGTCATGGTGGTGGGGGTAGAGGTTATCTACCCCCAAGACCTTATTGCTAGTATATCGACCCCCTCGCTTTTTGCAACGAGG
>JAKEFN010000049.1 GCA_022616085.1 bacterium | reverse complement strand
GGACAAAAATATCCTTCGCGTCATCTCCCGCCCTAAAAAGAGCTTTGACGGATTCCTCGGTCTGCACACCGGGCACGGAAATAAGACAGCTGTATGCGGTCGCCTGATGCACGCGCCGCTCGCCGTTTATTATTTCCGTCTCCCCCGTTTCTTCCGTGCCGACCAGATAGAGATGTGCCGCTATTTCGGAAAATCCAGTGAAGGACACCTCTACTTCGACACTGTCGGCAAAAATCGGCAATTTTTCCCGATCTAGAAGCCTGATGATAATGCCGCTTTCTTCTTCACCTTCGCGGATTGCCGCCTCAAGCGGCGTCTCCAGATGTGCGCCGATAACGTCCTGCCGCCCCCCAATAAGCGCGACCGTGCCGGCTCCGGGATCTTCTCTCCGAATAATGCCGACAAAAAATATGCTTCCGTCATCGTCCTGCACGAACGGAATGAAATCCGCGGCAAGCGTCGGCTTTACAAGCGAGCGGCGGGCAATGTAATTCACAACCCACATCTCATCGGCTTCAGTCTTGGAGACAAGAGAGATGGAGACAATTTCTCCATATTGGCTAAAACGGCCTCCCAGATAGGTTTGGTAAACCCTCTTAACCGCCTCAACGAGACCGGCAAAATCATCCCGACCAACCGTCAAAATAGCATGCACAGAAGGTCTGCTGTCCGGAATTTCGAGAAGCGGTGTAAAAAAGTTATCCCGATAAGCGCCGGCCGCATTAAGCTTCCCGCTCGCTTCCAAACCAAAAACCGGCCAATCGCTTAACTTTCCACCCGTAAATTGAACGAGCTCGCCTTGTTTCCCAAAAAAATAAAACGTCTTCAAGGGAATTCGTGCTTTATAAGACACCGCGCCACCTCCTTACATTACAGTGCACGAAAGCACACTACCACAAAACAAAAATGCTATCAATCTTCGGACATCCGATGTCCAAAGATTAATCGATCACAGGGGTAGGTGCCTTGAGGGTGTCCTCCTCCCCCGATCCCGCCGTAATTTTTAAAATATCCTTGTCAATTTTGCCGAATTCTTTTTCGGCGGCCGCGTAGTGATTTGAGGCGGTTGTGAGCGAAATCCCCACGCGTTTGAAATAATCCTCATATGCGCGAAGATGCCTCTCGAGCCGCTCCGCCTGCTTCCCGATCTCGCGCGCCGACTCCTCTATGCGATACGCGCGAAAGCCGTAGAGCACGGACTGGAGATATGCCGAGAAAGTTGTCGGCGAAACGATAATCACATGCTTATCGCGATAGGCATAGTCAATGAGACTCCGCGTATTCACTTTTATTTTCCCCACTTCATTTACAAGAAGATCGTAATAAATCCCCTCGGCCGGAATGAACATAAACGCAAACGTAAGCGTCCCTTCTTTGGGCCGAATGTATTTCGCGGTCTCATCAATCCGTCTTTTGAGATCATTTTTGAAATCGCGTTCCAGAACTTCCCTCCGCGCGGGATCATCTTCCTCTATGGCGCGATTATAGTTATCAAGCGAAAACTTGGCATCTATCGGTATCATTCCTTCCTTGGTTAAAATAGCCGCGTCAACCTTTTCCCCGTCTTTGAATATATGCTCGAGACGATAGGCGTCCGGGGGAAGAATATTTTGAAGCGTGAGATGGAGACTCGCTTCGCCCAAATTTCCCCTCTGTTTCTGATGCTTCAAAACCTTTTCAAGACTTCCAAGCTGATCGGTGATAGAGAGCACTTGCTTCCCGATTTCCGCGGATTCGCTCATTCCTTTTTGGACATGAAGGAGTCGCTCAGTAATGCCTTGCATAAGCTTTTGGGATTCGCCGAATTGCGTTGCAACCGATTCGCGCATCTCCCGCCGTGATTCAGTCAGCCGTCCCTCCAACGCGCGCGCAAGATTTTCTATCTGGTTTTGGAGCAACACAAAGCTTTCACCGTTCCCCTCGGTCGGACGCCGCGTAGCATGCCGTAACACAAAAAAAACCGCCGCCGCGCCGATCAACAGCCCGACAATAAGAAAAAGTATGCCATCCATAAAAACAGTATAACATAACAAAAAAAATCCGAAGCCAAGGTGTTTGAGGCCTTACATTTAAATGCTACAATAAAAAATCATGAATCTGCGATTCTCTTATGCCGCCGGTCGGAGTCGAACCGACACGAGATTGCTCCCATAGCATTTTGAGTGCTACGCGTATACCAATTTCGCCACGGCGGCAATATATAATGATGTT